>JAADEB010000096.1 GCA_013153655.1 Chlorobiota bacterium | reverse complement strand
TTGAATAAATCGTGTTCCACAGAAGGAGATTGCTTTCCGCCTGAGGCGGACGCGGCACTTCGTTTCGTTCGCAATGACCTCACCGGTCATCGGTCACCGGTCATCCGTCCTTTTCCCTTTTTCCTCATCTCTTCAACATTTCAATAGAATTATCCGGTTCAACGATTGCACGATTTAACGGTTTAACAGAAATTCCCCATCTATTCAACTCTTCAACTTTTCAACTTTTCAACAGAAATTATCGGTTTAACGGTTGCACGATTTAACAAAAACCACGTTTCCCTTTCCACATAATTAGATCCTGAATAACCAAAACCCTAAAAAATGAAAATAAAAAACGACCCCTCAAAACAAGGCCCATTAGGCGAAACATACACACAAGTTTTTATAACTAAAAACGAGTATAATAACCTCTTTATTAACGGAGGTGCCTCTTTGATGTTCCGTGATAATGACCGCTGTATCACCCCGTTCCTCGGTGTAAAACCTGCTGCCGGGTTTGTTGGTGAAGACATTACGGATTTGAGAGGAAGAAAAGTGGTTACACTTTTTAATACTGACGAACTGTACATAAAACCACTCAAAGAAACAAAGAATTTTCTTCTAAATGTTTCAGGGTACAAAGAAGTTGAATTTATAAATGGCCTTGAAGCTCCTTGGAACAAGCATGTTATGACGGCCATAGTATGTTTATTGGACGAAAACGGAGATGATTACCAGCGAAATGCCGTAAAATGGTATGATAAATTCGTTAGAGGCGACGACGATGCTCTCATTGATGATATAGCACAACTTTTTTCGCCCGAAATCGCTTACAATTCGTACAAAATTTTCCTAATGGAAGAATTCGGCATGGAACCGGAACCCAAGGAAATGTACAAAGCATTTGGAGGTTCCAAGCCTATGATATCACCACCTACCGAATTGGGTGAAATGTTATTTGTCCATTCCGAGCCGACACCCTATAAATTACTTAAACATAGCGAAGCCTTTAAAAAACAACTCGGTCCGGATATCGCATCGGAAATATTCGGCACATAAAACGGGAAACGGATCCAATCGGGAAATTAAAACCAGCAAATCCTAAAAAACGCGATTTGTAAAATCCACATTACTTCCCCGAAAGAAAAAAAGAATTGAATTAGGTGCTTAAATAATACGCAGAAAAACATCATGTACAATGTAAACGGGAAAAGAAGAGCAACCCCAAATCCACCCCCAGGCGGATAAGCGCGTTGGCCCGGCAATAATGCGGGCCGGCCGCCGTCGGGAAAGGGCGGGAGGAAGCGTTTAATACTAAATGATATGCATCCTTTTGATAGGAGAAAATGTTAGGACGCATGAGGCGGACACGGTACTGCGCTCAGAATAACAAAACATACGGTCGAAATTACATGGCGCTACAATAAAATCACTAGCATGCTAATATCTTCGGTTAATAACTTATTGGCATTTCACTAATGAAATGACGTGTTTCTCCCCTACATAAATAAATCCAAGTACGCTAAGCAAAATAGCTCCCCGCAAAACCTGTATTCCGGTATCCGGCTTCACATGTTACCTACGAACTTTCCCCCAAATCCAAATAAGGCACCAACAACGACCGCCCGTCCCGTACCAATTCCTCCGGCGTGCCGGTAAACACCACTTGTCCGCCGCCTTTGCCGCCTTCGGGTCCCAGGTCGATGATGTGGTCCGCCGACTTGATCAGTTCCGTATTGTGCTCGATCACCACAATGCTGTGGCCGTGCTCAATCAAGCGGTCGAAGGCGGCCAGGAGTTTACGAATGTCGTGAAAATGCAAACCCGTGGTGGGTTCGTCGAAAAGGAAGAGCACCGGTTCGGCCGAACGCCCTTTGAGCAGGTAGGTGGCCAGTTTGAGCCGCTGCGCTTCGCCGCCCGAAAATGTGGAAACCGGCTGGCCCAGTTGTACGTAATTTAGTCCCACTTCCTGCAACACGCGCAGTTTGTCCGCTATTTTTTTCTCGCCGTAGGCTTCGAAAAATTCCACCGCTTCGTCCACACTCATTTCCAGGATGTCGTGGATGTTTTTGCCGTGGAATTTCACTTCCAACACATGGTCTTTGAATTTCTTGCCGCCACAGGCTTCGCAGGTGATTTCCACGTCGGCCATAAATTGCATGTCGATACGGATCACGCCTTCGCCTTTACACACTTCGCAACGGCCGCCCGGCGTGTTGAACGAAAAATGGCGCGGCTCCAAGCGCAGGAGTTTGGCCCGCCGCTGTGCGGCCATGAGTTGGCGGATTTCGTCATACACCTTGATGTAGGTCACCGGATTGGAGCGCGAGCTCCGGCCGATGGCGTTCTGGTCGATGAGTTCCACTTGCTTGATTTGTTTCCAAGCGCCTTCCAAGGCGTCGAATTCGCCCGGACGGGGTCCGTAGCCTTGCAGTTTTTGCATCAAGGCCGGATACAAAACCTCGTTGACCAGGCTGGACTTCCCGCTTCCCGACACGCCCGTCACCACCGTAAGCGTATGCAGGGGAAAAGCCACGTCGATGTTTTGCAGATTGTGATGGCGCACGCCCCTCAGGCGGATAAAATCTTTGGCCGGCCGCCGTACTTTCGGTACGGGTATCCGCCGCCGGCCGCTCAGGTAGTCGCCCGTGAGGGTATGGCTTCTCAGGATTTGTTCGTAGGAGCCTTCGGCCACCACTTCGCCGCCGAATACGCCCGCCCCGGGACCCATGTCGATGATATGGTCGGCGGCTTTCATCATCTCCTCTTCGTGTTCCACCACCACCACCGTGCTACCTTTGTCGCGCAAGTCTTTCAGCACGCCGATGAGGCGCCCCGTGTCGCGCGGGTGCAGGCCGATGCTGGGTTCGTCCAGGATGTAGATGGCGCCCGTCAGTCCGCTACCCAGCGAGGTGGCCAGGCGGATGCGTTGCATTTCGCCACCCGACAGACTGGCGACGGTACGGTTCAGGGTCAGGTAAGGCAAGCCCGTACGAATGATGAAATCCAGGCGTTTGGTGATTTCTTCCAAAATACGTCCGGCCACCTGCCGTTCGTAATCGTCCAAGGACAATCCGGCAAAAAAACGCGCCAGCTCGTCCAAAGGCATGTCCACCAATTCGCCGATGTTTTTGCCGCCCACATACACGTTCCCGGCCTCGGGACGCAAGCGCTTGCCGCCGCAGGCATGACACAGGGTTTTGCCGCGGTAGCGTGCCAGCATGACACGGTTTTGGATTTTGTAGGATTTTTCTTCCAGCAGGCGGAAGAACGGCCGGATACCCGTAAATCCGGGAGCGCCTTCCCAAATCAGCTTTTTGTGTTCTTCCGGCAGGTCGCGCCAAGGCTTATGTACGGAAATACCGTAGCGGTCCGCTGCCAGGATCAGTTGGCGTTTGTATTTGGACAATTCTTTGCCTACCCAGGGAGCGATGGCGTCGCCGTAGATGCTGCGCGACTTGTCGGGAATAACCTTGTCGGGATCGATATCCACGATGCTACCGAAGCCTTCGCATACCGGACAGGCGCCGTAGGGATTGTTGAAGCCGAACAAATGCACGTCCGGCTCGGGAAATTCCATGCCGTCCAGTTCGAATTTGTTGCTAAACGTATGCACCGTTCCTTCCGGCCAGGCGATGAGTTGCAGGTGGCCGTGTCCGTAGGAAAAGGCTTGTTCCACGCTTTCGGCGATGCGGCGGCGGTAGTCTTCGTCGGAACTCACTTGGATACGGTCAATGACCAGATAGGTTTTTTCGTCCGGATGCTCCGGCACGTTTTCCGGGTTCAAGTCCAGGATGCGGCCGCCTGTCCACATACGCACAAAACCTTGTCCGGCGTAGAGTTCCGCCAGGCGGCGTTTTTCTTCCGTCCCGCCTTCCAGTTCCACCGTCAAGAGCCATTTGCTGCCTTCCGGCCGGCTCCACAGGAAGTCCAGTACGTCGGCCACGGTGTGTTTTTTCACTTCCCGTCCCGATACCGGCGAAATGGTCCGTCCCACGCGTGCAAACAAGAGGCGCAGGTAGTCGTAGATTTCCGTTACGGTGCCCACGGTGCTTCGTGCGTTGGTGCGAATGTTTTTCTGGCGGATGGCCACCGTAGGCGCGATGCCGCGGATTTGTTCCACCTTGGGTTTTTCGATTTTACCCAGGAATTGGCGGGCATAGGTGGACAGGTTTTCCACAAATCGCCGTTGGCCTTCGGCGTAGAGGGTGTCATAGGCCAGGCTGGTTTTGCCGCTGCCGGACACACCCGTGATCACCGTCAGCCGCCGGTGCGGAATGCGCAGGTCGATATGTTTCAGGTTGTGTTCGTGTGCGCCCTGAATATGGATATGTGATACCGGTTTGGACATAAATTCGTTAAACGTGCAAAATTACGCATTACGCGGCGAAAAAGAATAACCTCGACTCATTAATATTACACATAATCAAACTCCTATTTTGATATACAGAGGTAATCCTGGTATTTAGAATTAAAATTGCTATCGTACCTTAAATATAATCTTTATTGCTTTATGTTCTTTTTACCTTGATACAAAAAACATTGGCAGAGTACTTAACATGAATCGTATCGATCTTTGAGAAAAGATTCAAACAAAATATGCTTTCAACCTCTTTTTAACACCGGCGGCCGGCCCGCATTTTTTCCCGGTCAATACGCCGGTCCTCCCATTAATGGATGTAGGTTTTTCTTCTTCTTTACTTATTTAAAAATTTTATTTCCTATTCGTTGAGCAAATAATTCTAATTTTTTGTATATTTTGGCAAAAAAAATGCACACCCGTCCTTTTATATCGTTTATTTTGATCATGATTTCGTTTCCTTTCTTGGCACAAAACCGAGAACAGGAAGCGGGAATTCGTGAAAAAGGAAACCTTTTTGTTTCAACCGGTTTTAACATTGCTTATGTGACCCGGGATTACGATTCCTACCGGGAGTATATGCTCTTTCCCCAACCCGATATAGGGATAGACACGCGCTTTCGAATCGGCCGGAAAAAGGCTTGGACCTGGCATGCCGGTTTAGGTTTGTATTACGGCCGTCTCAAAACATTAAATTACAAAGAAACCGGTGTTTACCGCTATGAACACATTATAAGTAGAAACCTCAGCCGCATGCAATTTTCCATTGAAACGGAACGGAGCATTTATTTTATTAGAGGGGGAATTTCCATCTACTTACAACCAAAACCCACATTACGCGTACGAATCTATGAAAATAACAGTCCGGTTTATGACGCTTTACGCAAAGATATTGAACGTATAGATCCCACTTATCGCTCGGGAAGTTTTTTTTGTGAAGCGGGAATTCATTTCGGACGACGTTGGCTTGGGAGTATAACAATTTTGAACGGCGGTATCATGCATACGAATGTATTAATGGCACATGTTTCCTATCAAATATTTTAATGTTATGAAAATTTATATCAAACTTTTCTCGGCAATGATAGTTACCTCCATGGTTTTGGTCGGATGCAAACCTCCTTCTTTGAAATCGGCCAATTATTTTTTCGATAACCAATTCTATATGGAACTGGACGGAACACCCGTAGTTCCGGCAGCCCGTTACGATATGCCCGTGGAGTTTGTGTTAACGGCGGATTCCATACTTTTGATTAAAGTTGTGCAAAGCGGCGAACAAAATATCGAAAACAAAACACATTTTCGAATGCTCATGGAGATAAAATCATACACCGGCCCCGGCACCTATCCGGTACGTCACCCCAACGACAGTTCTTCGGAACCCGGAGCGGTTATTTTTTATCAAGAAGGTTCTTATTCCGGAAATCCCGTTTGGTACGGACAGGAAGGAGCCGAAAATTTCATCAGGATATTGGAATTGGATAGCGTCCACCGCCATATTTCGGGTATATTCCGTTTTATCCTCAGCGACGGTATTGAACGCAAACGAGTGGATAACGGCTTTTGGGACTGGAATTATATTCAAATATATTATTAACCCTAAAAAAAAATACATTATGTTCAAGTATATTTTGCCGATTATAGTCCTCATTCTTATGTCCGGATGCAAACGATCGCCTTTTCTTACGGATAAAATGCTCATACACGACAGCCTTCCTCCCAATACCGCACGTTTATGGTACCAACACACCAACCCCCTATCCTACCCCGACCAATTGGATTTGGAAATAAACGTATTTCCCGATACGGTACGGGGATTAAATATATTCAATCAAGGATTGTTGGTATTACACTTACCCGACGAGCATCCCTCTTTGCGCACCTATATGTGGGAAGATCCGGGTTCGGTAAATCGTCCCGACCCATCGGTACCTTACCTTCTTTTTTATCCCTACGGCAGCAATACCATATATCATAGCACCGCCAGAAGTGGTTACACCAAAATTTTATATATCCAAAACAATTGGACCATACGGGGTACCTTCCAAGGATACTTATACAACGGATTGGATAGTTTGTACATCCGGGAAGGCGTTTTCCGGACAGAGCATTAAGTCGAACAGGTATAAACCGGTATCAACGAACATGTAATACGATTTCTGACGGAATTCGACAATCAATTTCATATATTGTTGCTACGAATAAAGTTTTAAAACAAGCCGGGGGAGGGTTTTGAAAAATTAATTATGAATCAACAATACGGCAGAGCGATTTATTGTTTCAACCGCAAAACCGGTATATGAAAAACTATACCATTTTAACCGGCAAACAAATCCCAAAAACTTTCGAAAAATTCTAGCAGGCAAATTTTATATCCGTTATTGGATAAAACTAAAAACCTACTAAGGCGTACAACAGCTTTCCACTCAACAACAATTTTCTCCAAAAAATGTTATGCATGCATAATAATTAAATTTTTTTTTTGTAACTTTAAGTGCGAAAAAAAGTTGACATGAAAATATTACTAATGCTTAGCGTGGTTCCCGACACCACATCCAAAATCAACTTCACCGACAACGACACGAAGTTCGATAAAACGGGAATCCAATTTGTCATCAATCCGCACGATGAATTCGGATTGACCAAAGCCATGCAACTCAAAGAAAAGCATGGAGGCGAACTGCATGTGGTCCATGTAGGTCCGCAAACCAACGAATCCGTCATCCGCAAAACCCTCGCCATCGGTGCCGACAAAGCCTTCCGCATCGATGCCGAACCGGCCGACAGCTACTACACGGCCGTACAGCTGGCGGAATTCCTCAAAGACAAAGACTACGACCTGATTATCGCCGGACGCGAATCCATCGACTACAACGGCAACGCCGTCCACGGCATCGTGGCCGCCCTCACCGGCCTGCGCTTCATCAATGCCGTCATCGGTCTGGAAATCAACGGCGACGAAGTTACCGTGGACCGCGAAATCGAAGGAGGACGTGAAACCCTCCAAACCAAACTACCCCTGCTGGTAGGCGGCCAAAAAGGCCTGGTGAAGGAAGAAGAACTCCGCATCCCCAACATGCGCGGCATCATGATGGCCCGCCGCAAACCCCTGGAAGTGCTCCAACCCGTGGACGCTCCGGTGATGACCGAATACCTCAAATTCGAAAAACCGCCGGCCAAAAGCGCCGTCAAACTGGTGGACAAAGACAACCTGGACCAACTCATCGACCTTTTGCACAACGAAGCCAAAGTCATCTAACCCCAAAAACGAATCATTATGGCAATCCTCATATTCGCAGAACATCAAAACGGCAAACCCAACAAAACCGCCAAGGAATTGGCTTCCTACGCCGCCGCCTTGGCCGAACAAACCGGCGACCAAACCCTGGCCCTGGGATTCGGTATTACCGAACCCGGCGAACTCTATCAATACGGCATCCAAAAAGTCCTCAATGTGGACGATGCCCGTTTCGGCACCTTCAATGCCATGGCCTATGCCCAAGCCCTTCAACAAGCCGCTGCACAAACCGGCGCCAACCTGATTATTACCGGCCAATCCGCCGACGGCATGTACCTAACGCCCCTGCTGGCCGGCCTGATGAAAGCCGCCTACGTGAGTCAGGTGATTTCCCTACCCGAAAGCACGGATCCCTTTACGGTGAAACGCAAAAGTTTTTCCAACAAAGCCATCGCCACCGTGGCCCTCAAAGGCGACGTGAAAATCCTCAATATCGCCAAAAACTCCTTCGGCTTGAAGGAAAAAGCCGTGGACGGCAGCATGGAAACCTTCCAACCCCAAGTGGACGACGCCGTATTCGAGGACATCAAATCCGTGAAAGTGGAAAAAGCCACCGGCAAAGTGCCCCTGGGTGATGCCGAAATCATCGTATCGGCCGGGCGCGGCCTCAAAGGTCCCGAAAACTGGGGCATGATCGAAGAACTGGCCGAAGTACTGGGTGCCGCCACCGCTTGTAGCAAACCCGTGGCCGACATGGGTTGGCGCCCCCATACCGAACACGTGGGTCAAACCGGGAAACAAGTGGCGCCCAACCTCTATATCGCCATCGGTATCTCGGGTGCCATCCAACATTTGGCCGGTGTCAATTCCTCCAAAAACATCCTGGTTATCAATATCGACCCCGAAGCGCCTTTCTTCAAAGCCGCCGACTACGGCGTGGTAGGCGACGCCTTCGAAGTGGTACCCAAACTCATTGAAAAACTCAAAGCCTTTAAGGCCGAACACTAACAGAAAATTCCTACATTACAAAACCGGTGTGAACACACCGGTTTTTTTGTTTATCACGTTTTGTATATGTCAAATTTATTCTTGTATTGAATTAGGCGCTTAAATAATACGCAGACAAAACATTATATAAAAATATAAATGGGCAAAGAAGAGTAAATCCAAAATCCGCCATTAGGCGGATAAGCGCGTTGGCCTGGCAAAAATGCGGGCCGGCTGCCGGCGGGAATTTCCTGTCATGTTAGAAAATCAGCAAAAGTGCTTGTCAACAATTTCTGCAAGAAATTCGTCTTTTGCTAGATTTTCTCA
>JAADEB010000077.1 GCA_013153655.1 Chlorobiota bacterium | reverse complement strand
GCCGCCGCCACGGCCGGCACCTTCTCCTCCATTTTCAAGGCACCGGTGGCGGGGATTTTGTTCGTCATGGAAGTGCTGAGCTTCGACCTGACCATGACGGCTATGATTCCCTTGATTTTGGCTTCCGTTTCGGCGGTGTTGACTTCCTATTTTTTTCTGGGTAAAGATATTTTGCTGCATTACAAATTGATACATTCCTACCGCCTCAATGAAGTACCTTTTTATATTGTTTTGGGCATCACTTCGGCCACCACTTCCATTTATTTCATACGCGCCTATTTCTACACGGGCCGTTTTCTGAAACGATTTCGCAAGCTGGTTCCGCGTTGGCTTGCCGGTGGTATTTTATTGGGTTTACTGGTTTATTTATTGCCGGCATTATACGGCGAAGGTTATAATATGATCAACCATGTGCTGATAGCCGATTATCATTATGTGGTCAATAAATTTCCCATAGCCATCGACCATAATGCCACCCATTTGGTTATCTTGGTCTTTGTGTTGCTCACCACCTTCAAGGTTATCGGTTTGAGCCTTACCTTGCATGCCGGCGGTATAGGCGGCGTGTTTGCACCTTCCATGTTTACGGGAGCCATGTCGGGTTATGTGCTGGCTTTGATTTTCAATATGATTTTTCCGGGTTTGAACCTTCCGCCGGAGAATTTCGCGCTGGTGGGTATGGCCGGTGCCGTTGCGGGTATTATTCAAGCGCCTTTAATGGCCGTGTTTCTTATTATGGAAATCACCGGAAGCCAGGAATTGATTGTCCCGCTGATGATGGTGGCGGCCATTTCGTTCTGGGTAACCAAGCGTACGGTGGGTTACAGCATCTATACCATGCAGTTGAAAGGCCGTTCCTTCATTCCCACTCACAACAAAGATGCTTTTGCCGGCTTTATGGTGGAATTGGATCGGGTGGTGGAAAAAGATTTTATCCCGGTGGAACCCTCGTGGACGTTGGGCGAAATGGTGGAACGGGCCGTCAAAAATTCGCATCGCAATCTCTTTCCCGTTATCGATGAGCATCAACATTTCCTGGGCGTTATTACGCTGGACGATATCCGCCAAATCATGTTCGATCAAGAGATGTACGATAAAATCCGGGTGCGCGACCTGATGCACAAAGCACCTACGGTGATTTTCTACAAGGACGATAATTTCCAAAAGGTCATGAAAAAATTCCAAATGACCGGCGCCTGGAACCTTCCCATCATCCGAAGGGACGGTACCTATGTGGGCTTTATGTCCAAGTCCAAACTGCTCAGTATTTACCGGAAAAAATTATTGGAAATTACTTCGGAATAACCTTTTCCTTCTACATCAAAGCCCGAAAATCGCTTTATTCCCGAAAGGGATATAAAATTTCTTCCGTCATCCGATGTCCTCAGAAATTTTGTAGATTGCTTCAAAATCATGATTATGAAATTAGTTCGATTTCTTGCTCTTCTTATTGTTCTTCCCCTTTGGAGCCAAACGGATGTGAGCGGCAACCAAAGCGGCACCTGGACCGCCGCGGGATCGCCGTATCGCGTTACGGGACATATTCGCATCCCCGCCGGACAAACCCTCACCATTGAAGCCGGCGTACGGGTGGAATTCCAAGGTCGTTACCGCCTGTATGTGGACGGGAAAGTGGTGGCCAACGGCACCGAAGCCCGGCCAATCGTATTTACCGCCGCCGATCACAATGCCGGATGGGCCGGTATCCGCCTGGACCAAACCCCCGACATCAGTGAGTTCCACTATTGCCGGTTTGAGTACGGAAAAACCGATGCCAACGGCTCCTACCCCGACCAGCACGGAGGCGCCGTGGTGTTGAAAAACGCCGATGCCCAATTTTTTCATTGCGTTTTCGAGCATAACGATGCCACCGGCGATGACGACGGTATGGGTGGCGCCGTCTACGGCATCAATACCGGCAGCACCACAGGCACCCTCACCCGTTTCGAAGATTGTGTGTTTCGCTACAACCATGCTTTCGGCGAAGGAGGTGCCATTAAGTTTACCAACGACGGTCATACCCAAATTCTGCGTTGCGTGTTCGAACACAATTCGGCGGGCTACGGAGGAGGTGCATTGTTTTTCTACACGGCCGAAGGCGTAACCGTAAGCCAATGCGCCTTCTATGAAAACACGGCTTCCAATTCCGGAGGAGGCGCCGTAAAAACCCTGAATCCCCAAAGCAGAATCTCGTTTGTCAATTGCACCTTTACGCAAAACCATGCCAACGGCTATGCCGAAGGCGGCGCCGTGGACCTGTCCTATGCAGATGTTACTTTTACCAATTGCATCATCTACAACAACACCCAACAATACGGCAAAGATGTCAATATCGGACAAGATGCCACGGCCGAATTTCATTACTGCGACGTGGATATGCCCGACGGCGGAACGGGCGACCATAATTTGAACAACGTAAACCCCCTATTTGTCAACTCCGCCCAAGGTGATTTGCACCTGCAAGCCGGTTCTCCCTGCATCGATGCGGGTACGGATGTGGGACTCCCTTATGCGGGTAATGCGCCGGACATGGGTTGCTACGAATACGGATTGACGGCTGTGGACAAACGGGGAACGGAAGTTTTCTCCCTCTATCCCGTTCCGGCGGTGGAAGGCTTTTTTGTGCGCATGAAAAACGGTGAAACGGCCTCCTACACCGTATTCAATCCCGGCGGCCAAGCGGTGACCCGGGGCGAAGTCGAAGCATCGGCTTATATCCCGGTACGGAATTGGTCATCGGGAGTATACCTGTTGGTATTGGATACCGGCAACCGTGTTTATCGCCGACGTATTATAAAACCTTAGCCAACGTTCCCTTTCCCCGTTTCGGAATTTCTCCGTTACCATGTTTCGGCAAATGACACTTGAAATTTGCCCTTACGAGCTAATTCGGTCATTTCCCTTAAATTTGAAAAAATATTGATTATATGACATCCATGTCCGCTACACTTATTATACTAATCCTCATCAATGCCGTTTTTACTTACAAAGGTTTGGAGGATTTTAATTTTCTGGAAAAATACAAATTCAATGTGGGTGCCGTCCGACGCGGAGAATATTACCGCTTGATTACCGGCGCGTTTTTGCACGGTGGATGGTGGCATTTCTTTGTCAACATGTTTACCTTGTATTTTTTCTTTCCCATCGTGGAAAATCATTTCGGCACCCTTCCGGCCTTGTTGATATACGTGGGTGGCATGCTGGCGGGTAACGGAGCGGCTTACTATTTTCACCGGCATCAATCCTGGTATTCGGCCGTGGGTAATTCGGGGGCCGTCAATGCCATTCTTTTTTCTTCCATTTTGGTGTACCCGGGCATGAAAATCATGATTTTTCCCCTTCCCATTCCCATTCCTTCCATCGTCTATGCTGTTTTGTATTTGTTTTACACGGGCTACGGCATGGAACGCCAAAAAGGTTTCGTGGGACACGAAGCGCATTGGGGCGGAGCCGCCGCCGGTATTGTATTGAGCATTTTGTTGGACCCTTCCCTCTTCTACCGCCAAACACTCTTGGCAGGATTGTTGATCCTGGTACTGGCAGGTATCTTTTTCTACATTCGCAAACAACGATTATGAAATCCGCCGTCAAATTCCGGTTTCTCTTATTTCTGTGGATAGTATCCGCCGGTGCATACGGCCAGGGTATTAAGAAAATATTTTGTGATTTCCGCAAAGATTCGGCCCTAAGCGGCGCCGTTTCGGCTTTCAAAATCGTGGATTTGGCTTCGGGAAAAACCATCACGGCCTACGACGCCGACCGCCTGATGATTCCCGCCTCCACCATGAAAACCCTCTATGTGTTTTCGGCCTTGGATGATTACGGACCGGATTTTCGCTTTGCCACTTCCCTCCTGCTGGACGGAACGGTTCGCCACGATACCCTCTTCGGCGATGTGATTATCCGCTCCGAAGGAGACCCTTCGCTGGCAAGTCCGCGTTTCGATGAATCACTGGACAGCCTTATGGCAGACATGGCCGCCGCATTGCAACGCGAAGGTATCCGGCATATCACAGGAGGATTGGTGGTATCGGTAAACGGATTTTATTATCCCGCACCGGGTAGCTGGCCCATCGAAGATGCCGGCAATTATTACGGTAGCGGTTATTGGGGATTGAATTACCTGGACAATACCTACAAAATTTATCTCCAACCCGTACCGCGGTCCGGTATGCACGTAAGGGTGCACCACATTGAACCGCCCGTGGACAGCCTCCGGCTCGTCAGCTATTTGAAAAGCGCAGCTCGCGGCACCGGTGACAATGCCTATATTTACGGCCTGCCTTATACCTATAAAAGATTTATTCTGGGTACCGTGCCGGCAGGAGAAGATTTCTTCGTTATCAAAGGGGCCATTCCCCGTCCGCCGCTTTCCTTCGCACGCCATTTGAACCGTTTTTTGCGCCAACGGGGCGTCCAAACGCAAGCGCCTCCCCGCCTGACGAAAACATTGGTGTCCGAAGAAGGCAAACGCAGGATTTGGCATCATTTGTCACCCGACCTGTTGCACCTGGGCCAAAAAACCTTGGATTACAGCATCAACCATTACAGCGAAGCCTTGGCCCGGCTCGTGGTGGAAAAACGGCGACCGGCGGACGGATATATGAACAAAGACAGCATCAATGCCTATTTCCATCGCAAAGGCTTTCGCCGTATCGACCTGGAAGACGGTTGCGGGCTGGCACCCGACAATTTGATTGCCCCGCAAGAATACACCGCCATGTTCCGGCGCATTTACCGGCAAAAAGGCTTGGCCTATCTGCAAAACATCCTGCCACACGCCGGAGAGGACGGTTATGCCCGCTATTTCCTGCGCAAAAGTCCGGTTCAATCCCGCGTATGGGTCAAGAGCGGGTCGGTAAGTAAAGTGCGCAACTACGTGGGCATCTTCCGGGGAAAATCGGGCAAATATTACGCCTTTGCCATTATGGTCAATCATTTTCGAAGCTCCCATAAAGCCGTCAAAAAAGCCATTGAAAAAGCCTTGGAACGCAGTATCGAAAATTTGTAATTTTTCCCTGTTCATGAAAAATACAGGCACAGGAGAAATATCCGTTTACCGGAAAGAAAACGTGACCGTAAAACTTTATGATAAGGGTATGAAAATCATCATACGCCGCCCCGGCATACCGGGTCCGGAAGCGGTGGGTTATATGGCCGTATTGCTTTTTTTATGGGGACTTCCGCTGTATTTATTTTTAACCAAAATATTTCAAAACGATTCGCACGACGATTTCTTTTCCCGGTTTTGGGATGCCGCGCATATATTTTCTTTTATGGCGGCGTTTTTGTGGATTTGGGGCGCCTATATGCTGAAATTATTTTTATGGAAACGGAAAGGCCGGGAAGTTTTTCATTTACGCCCGGGCATGGTTCACCGGTATTCGGCTGCGGGTTTTATAAAATTCGATCACCGGTATTTGCCGGCACCATCTCAAAAACTTATTGTCGAACATATTCCGGAGCACGGCAACACCTCTGTTATAGCCTTTCGAAATAATGAAAATAAAGTTTTGACGGGCAAAATTCCGGTTAGCAAACAAGCCTACCTTTTTGTCAAAATGCTTTTGAAAGATTTTTTATAGTTTTCAAAAAATGATTAATGAAGACATTTATCATTGCTTTCCCCTAAAAAATCTTATAAATTTGAAAACAACAAAATCATCTTACCATGAAAAAATTAGTGTTGAGTCTTATTTTAACCGGTTGGTTTCTTCAAGCATCCGTTGCTCAGGAATATACTCATTTTTCTTCCAACTATTTTATTGGAAACAGCAGTTACAGCCTTCACAAGGGAGAAGGATATTATGCCAACACTTTAATATTGTTCAATGATTTTTATTATGGTCTATCGGATAATTTTTCCGTTGGGGCCGGCTTTTTTCCCGGATTTCTTTTTGGCGGGGGCGATACACCCATTTGGTTTAAATTAAAATTGGCTACGCCATTGAACGAAAATTTCCATGTCAGCGGCGGGGTTTCCCTTTTTACGGTTGTGGGGGAAGAAGTGTTGGCCGGCATTCAGCTTGTACCGTATCTGGGCTTTACCGTAGGGGGGCCTTATAAGAATATCAGCATGAACGGATATATTCTTACCGGTTTTGATGAAGTAAATGCCATAATGTTAAACCTGTCGGGAAAAATTCCTATTTCACCCCGCACCCATCTAATGGCGGATCTCTTTTTTCCCGTAATAGATCAAATATTACTTCCGGCAACAGTGGATATAGTGGGATTTAGTACGGGATTCCAGGGATTATCATTGGATTACGGATTAATAATTCCTTTGGTTAACGGAATGGAAAGGTTTGTTGCCATTCCATACATAGGAGTAAAAGTGCCTTTCTAATAAAGTAAGAAAAACGGAAATACTCTTATTTATAAATTCGGACGACTTTTGATGCTTAATATGCATTAAAATCAATTGTTCGATATTTAAAACGGAATGAATTCGTTTTGTCTCACATACGAATTATACCTGGTACCGGTCCATATATTTTTGAATAACCCGGCTTACGACCGAATGACAAACATTTTTAATTCTTCGTAAATCATGAAAAGGTTCATATTTCTCTTTATGTTGTTGGCAGGTGTACATTTTTCCTGCCGTTCACAAGACAGTATTCCCGAAAAAAAATACGAAGGTATCCCTTACAGATATTTCATAGGCAATACCTCTTTCGATCTGCCTCCGGGGCATGGGTATTATGCCAACACTTGGCTCCTTGGAAATGAAGAACGAATCGGTCTGGACGAACATCTTTCCGTAGGCGGCGGCATTATAGCGGGTTTTGTCATTATAGGCATTATAACCCCCGTATGGGTAAATGTAAAGTTTCATCAGCGGGTTACCGACAGATTTTATGTAAGCGCAGGGGGAAGTTACACGGGTATTTTTGCCATTGGTTGGGTGGAGGATTTCACTTTTTCATATGGGCATTTTGCCATGGCTTCCGCCGGTTTTACTTGGGGCGATTATGACAATAATTTTAGTTTGAATGTATATAAGGCCTTTCCGATAAGCTTATTTGAAGATGAAGATGAAGAAGGAACGGGCGTTAACGGAAACGCTTGGGTTTTTAATCCTGCCCTTAAATTAAAAATATCCCCAAAAACCCACTTGGTGTTGGAGAATTTTGTTTTAACGGAAAATATTTTATCATCAAAAGAATTTCAACCGGTATGGTTGACCGGTATTTACGGAATTCAAACCGCTTTTAAAAAATCGGTTTGGGAATTCGGCATTATGGGATACTATCAAACACCCTTTGAAAACTACTCCGGCCATTTCTTGGTTTTACCTTATATAGGTTTAAAGAAACTTATTTAAGCACCCTAAACCCACTCATAAGTTTTTGTAACTTTGCGGTAAACCGCCGTTATGACACAATTGGCCAAAATACTTATCGGAACGGGCTTGTTTATTGCCCTTATGGGTGTGTTGCTTTGGATTTCGGGAAATTTGTTTTCCTGGTTCGGCAAATTACCCGGTGATATCCGTATCGAACGCGAAAATTTCGTTTTCTACGCTCCCATCACCAGCATGATCCTCGTAAGCATCGTCCTTAACTTGATTCTTTATATTGCCTCCAAAATATTTTTCAAATAATGAAATATTTCTTCTTGTATTTATTCAGCAAACAACTTTGGAAAAACATTCTGATTATGCTCGTTTTTAGCGTGCTTATCCTGGGTGGACTGTATTTTTGGCTATTGAGTTATACTCGCCACGGCCAATCCTTGAAAGTGCCTGATTTCTACGGTCTCAAAATGGATAAAGCCCGGGAATTGGCACGCAAACACCATGTAAAAATCGTCGTCATCGACACGCTTAACTACGATCCCGATTTACCCAAATACGCCATCCGCGAACAAATGCCCCGCCCGGGCGACAATGTGAAAAAAGGTCGCAAGATTTACGTAAAAATCAATGCCGCCCGCTACCGCGAAGTAGCCATCCCCAAAGTGCGCGGTATCACCGTCCGCCAGGCCAAATCCATGCTCGGCGCCATGGGACTGAAAGTGGGTAAAGTTGTCAAGAAGCCCTACTTTGCCGAAGTAGTGCTGGATATTATCCACGGTAAAGATACGCTGCGCCTGGGTGACAAATTGCCCAAAAACAGCGTGGTAACCCTGGTGGTGGGTTCCGGAAAAGAGGCTTTTGTGGTGGACACCACCGCCGCCGGTGACAATCATTCAACCCAAACGACTCCTTGACTATGAACCGGGATTCCGAGCCGCAAAAGCAAGCCGAAGAACGCGACGACCTCTACGAGCATTTTCGCCTGGACGT
The DNA here is from genome assembly GCA_013153655.1 of Chlorobiota bacterium. Classification (GTDB taxonomy): domain Bacteria; phylum Bacteroidota; class Bacteroidia; order Flavobacteriales; family Flavobacteriaceae; genus JAADED01. The sequence continues at coordinate 655 of JAADEB010000077.1, read as the reverse complement.
GCCCGCCGGCCAATCACCCGTACGCATCGACCGCTATGTGACCGACAAACTGGAAAACGTCTCGCGCAACAAGGTACAAAACGCCATCAAAACCGGCAATATGGTGGTCAACGACCGCCCCGTAAAGGCCAACTACAAGGTAAGGCCCGGCGACGTAATCCGCTTGTTGCTTCCCTACGCGCCCTACCGGGAATTACTCAAACCCGAAGATATTCCCCTGGACATCGTGTATGAAGACGACGACGTGCTGGTGGTCAACAAACCCGCCGGCATGGTGGTTCATCCCGCTCACGGACATTACAGCGGCACCCTTATCAATGCCGTGCTGGGACATGTGGACAAACTTCCCCGGGGCAGCGCCGACGAACGTCCCGGTCTGGTCCACCGCATCGACAAGGATACCACCGGCCTCTTGGTGGTGGCCAAAAACGAATTGGCCATGAACAAGCTGGCCAAACAATTTGCCGACAAAACCACCGAACGAAAATATATCGCCCTGGTGTGGGGCGACCTCCCCGACGATCAAGGCACCATCACCGGCCATATCGGACGCCACCCCAAGGAACGCATCAAAATGCACGTTTTTCCCAACGGCAGCCAAGGCAAACCTTCCGTAACGCATTATAAGGTACTGGAACGTTTCGGATATGTGACG
>JAADEB010000159.1 GCA_013153655.1 Chlorobiota bacterium | reverse complement strand
GAAGGAGATTGCTTTCCGCCTGAGGCGGACGCGGCACTTCGTTTCGTTCGCAATGACCTCACCGATCATCGGTCACCGGTCATCCGTCATCAGTCAAAACGATTTAACGATTGCACGATTTAACGGTTTAACAAAAAAAACACCCTACCTTTGCCATACAGAAAAACACATTATGATCACACGCAAAAAAACCAAAATAGTGGCCACTCTCGGCCCCGCCACCTTGGACTATGATACCAAAAAACAAATGGTGGAAGCCGGTGTCAATCTTTTTCGGTTCAATTTTTCGCATGCTTCCTACGACGTGGTGAAGGAACAACTGGAACATATCCGCCGCCTGCGCGAAGAACTCAATACGCCCATCGGTACCCTGGCCGACCTCCAAGGTCCCAAACTCCGCATCGGCGAAATGCAAAAAGACAGCGTCCTGCGCCAAGGCCAGGAATTTGTCCTCACCAACCGTCCCCAAACCGGCGATACCCAAACCGCTTATATCAATTACGAACCCTTGCCCGCCGAGGTCAATCCCGGCGAACTGATTCTCCTGGACGACGGCAAAATCCACCTGCGTGTCAAATCCACCGACCGGCGCCACCGTATCGTTACCGAAGTGGTGCAAGGAGGTCCCTTGGGAAGCCGCAAGGGTTTGAACCTGCCCGAATCGGCCATTTCGGTGCCTTCCGTTACGGAAAAAGACAAAAAGGACCTGGCCTTTGCCCTGGAAAACGGCATCGATTGGATTGCCCTTTCCTTCGTACGCAAGGCCCAAGACATATTGGACCTGAAAGCCTTTATGCGCTTGCAATTTTCGGCCGATGTGCCCGTGATCGCCAAAATCGAAAAACCTGAAGCTGTGGAACATTTCGATGCCATCCTCGACGCCGCCGACGGCGTCATGGTGGCTCGTGGCGACCTGGGTATCGAAATTCCCATGGAACAAGTGCCGCTTATCCAAAAACAAATCGTCATCAAGGCCAAGGACAAAGGCAAACCCGTGATTGTGGCCACCCAAATGATGGAAAGCATGATCGACAGCCTCATTCCTTCCCGTGCCGAAGTAAACGATGTGGCCAACGCCGTCATCGACGGCGCCGATGCCGTTATGCTCTCCGGCGAAACTTCCGTGGGACGCTATCCGGTGGAAGTGATTCGCCGCATGAGCAAAATCATCCTGGCTTCCGAAGAAGGTATCGAACACGAAGTGGAACATATTGTGCCGCCCAAGGACGATCCGCGTTTTATCACCAAAATGATTTGTTTCGACGCCGCCGAAAGCGCCAACGACGTGGATGCCAAAGTGATTACCACCCTTACGGCCAGCGGTTTTTCCGCCTCCCAAGTGGCTTCCCACCGTCCTGAGGCCTTTATTGCCGTGTTTACCAAAAACCGGCGCTTGATCAACCGCCTGACTTTGTTCTGGGGCGTATATCCCTATTTCTACGACCGCCAGGTATCCACCGACGAAACCATTCGCGACATCATCCGCGTTATCCGCGACGAACAATTCGTGGAAAGCGGCGATTTTGTCATCAACCTCACCTCCATGCCCATAGGCGAACAAGGCATGGTCAATACGCTGCGCTTGACCCAAATCGATTGATATGTGCCGCGAAATCGAACATAAATTCGCCGTCCGTTCGGATGCCTTCAAGCCATTGGCCGTCGCTCGCCTACACATCCGCCAGGCTTATTTGTGTTTCGGTCCGCCCGTAACGCTTCGCCTGCGCCAAAAGGACGATACCTATATCATGACCGTCAAGGGACCTTCGTCCCGCGGCGGCACCACCCGCACCGAAGTGGAAAAACCGCTGAGCCGTGCCGAATTCGAAGCCCTGTGGCCCCTCCACCGCGGACATATCATCGAAAAATATCGTTATCTTGTTCCCTGGAAAGGCCGGATGATTGAAGTGGATGAATTTGTCCGGCCGCGTCCCGGATTGGTGATAGCCGAAATCGAATTGCGGGAAGGCGAAAGCCTGCCGGAATTGCCTTCTTGGATCGGCGAAGAACTCACCGGCCGGCCGGAATACCAAAACAGTTATATGGCACGCCATGGCTAAGAGCGGAAAAATATATTATTGTCAGAACTGCGGCACCCGCCATACCCAATGGATGGGTCAATGTCCGGTGTGTAAGCAATGGAACACCATTGTGGAGGAAGTGGTCAGCCGGCGCGACGTCAAGAAAGGCGCCGCGGCCCCTGCTCCCAAACGCGTCCGCACTCTTCGCCTCACCGACATCGACGGACAAAGCGGCCGCCGCCTTACCACTTCCGACAGCGAATTGGACACCGTGTTGGGTGGCGGACTGGTGCCCGGCTCCGTTACTTTGCTTGGCGGCGAACCCGGTATCGGCAAGTCCACCTTGCTCCTGCAAGCCGCCTTGCGCATGCCCTACAAGGTGCTGTACGTATCCGGCGAAGAAAGCCCCGCCCAAATCAAGATGCGTGCCCGACGTCTGGGTATGGATGAGAACAACCGCGTGCTCATCCTGCCCGAAACCCACATGCAAACCATTCTGCCCGAAGCACAGCGCGAACAACCGCAAGTCATCGTGGTGGATTCCATCCAAACCCTCCACACCGATTACGTGGACAGCTCGCCCGGCAGCGTGTCGCAAATTCGCGAAACCGCCGCCGAATGGATACGTTACGCCAAGGAAACCGGCACGCCCGTGCTGCTTATCGGTCATATTACCAAGGAAGGCGTAATTGCCGGACCCAAAGTGCTGGAACACATGGTGGACACCGTGTTGCAATTCGAAGGCGACCGCTACCACCGTTTCCGCATTTTGCGCGCCTTGAAAAACCGCTACGGCAACACCCGCGAAATAGGCCTCTACGAAATGACGGCCAAGGGATTGGAACCCGTACAAAATCCTTCGGGTATAATTCCCGGCACCCATGGCGAAGCCAGCGGAACGGCCCTGGGAATGGTGAGCGAAGGCGTCCGGAGTTTTGCCGTGGAAACGCAAGCATTGGTAAGTCCGTCGGTCTATGGCACGCCGCAGCGTTCCGTAACGGGTTACGACCTGAAACGCCTGCATATGATCCTGGCCGTGCTGGAAAAACGTGCCGGCATGCGGTTGCTCCAAAACGATGTGTTTCTTAACATCACCGGCGGCCTGCGCATCACCGACACCGCCCTCGACCTGGCGGTGGCCGCCGCCCTGATATCCTCCTACGAAGACGAACCTTTGCCGCCCGATACGGCTTTTATGGGTGAAATAGGCCTCACCGGCGAAATCCGTCCCGTAAGCGGCGATGCCCGGCAAGCCCTGCATGAAGCCGCCAAAATCGGTATCCGCAAAATTTATGTTTCCGCCCATCAATCCTTGGAATCCGTTCCGGACGGCCTGGAAGTGGTGCGTTGGATGAAGGTTTCGCAATTATATCATTTGTTTTAATAGCGAAAACGATGGTGCTTATATGTTTGCTAATATTGCAAGTAACATAAGTTAATAATACACGCTAAACATAAACATGTTATCCGTCGGTGTGCCGTCGTTTGAGCCGTTATCATTATCCTGAATATACACATCGAATCGATCGGTGGTCAAGTAACGCCAATAGATAACCACATCGTCTCTGGATTCATCGTCTTCTTGTCTTAGGCTTAGCGATATCATATAATCATCCGATGGCATGGGAGTATTGAATGTAATACGGTAATGACCGCGACCGATACGGCGTACGGTAGCACCTACAATACGGAGTGGAGTTCCGTTGGGGGAAATACGTCCATAAGCAAGTGCACCCATGCTACGCCACTCGTTTCCGTCAAAAAACCAAACGGCCTTATAAGTGGTATCGTAAACTTGCAGTCCCGGTACGGGATTGTTGATATTGATGCGGTCCGTCGAACTCATCCTAGGCATGGCAAAACCCGAAGTGGTACTTTGGACATCCAGCATGGCGGATGGTTCCGGCGTAGTGGTTCCGATTCCCACCTGTGCATAGAATGGCCAAAAAACAAAACTTGCTATGAAGACGAATATATTTTTCATATTGAAATAATTTTACAATTTCGTTTCAAACATAAAACTTTTTTTGTAACAAAAGTCAAACTAAATAGTTATGATATAGTTAAACTTGTATAGACTTAATTTTTACGGATTTTCGCTATATCAGACCGTTAATTAGTTGCCGGAAATTTTATTTTTAGGGAGATTTACAAGGTGAATCTTGATAATTCGTATGTGTTTTCATTAAGACTAAATCTTTATCATGTAAGTTTTATTATGTCTTTTATGCATATCTTGTATGTATGATATTTCAACAAATAGTAGCATTCTTTGTCCTAAGTGTATTTTTTAATTTTCAATATTTTCTTGGGTTAAATCCAATGAAAAAAGAAACGAGCTCTCTTTTGCGGAGAGCCCGTCTCGAATATGCGGTGTATGAACAAATCCGCTTTATTTTACTTCGATTTTCTTCACTTTCTTTTGTTGTTCTTCCACTTTGGGAATGTAGATTTTCAAGACACCGTTTTCGTATTTGGCTTCGATTTTGTCCGTGTCGAACATATTGTCCGGTAAGGTGAAGGAACGTTGGAAGTTTTCGTAGCCGAATTCTTTTTTGATGTAATTGGCGCCTTCTTCCAATTTTTGTTCTTCACGGTGTGCCGAAATGGTCAGCACGTTGTCTTCCACTTTGATTTCAAAATCGTTTTTTTCCAATCCGGGTGCGGCCACGTCGATTTCCACACCTTTGTCGTCTTCGATGATATTAACGGCCGGAACCACCAATCGTCCCATTTGGTTTTCCAGGCTGGGAACCATCGGACGGAAAAATTCGTCGAACAAAGCCAACATGGGATCTTTAACTTGACGTTTTACTATAGGTTTCATAATTTTCGGTTTTTTAGGTTTCACTCGTTATCCAACAAACACAATACCAATGGTTTAAACACGCCGTTTTGACATTTCCCGCTGCCTTTTGCACGCCATTTTTTCCCGCCATGCGACATTTTTTCACTTGTATTTTGGGAAGATTGCTATATTTATATAACCCTTTTTATTATATGTTCAACGGAATTTCAACATCTTCTTTAATGATTTCAAATAAATTAATCGAAGGAAGCACGTAAGGTTGCAAATCCATCATGGAAGTGCGGCAATGTAAAATTCCCCTGGCCGTTCCCACCGTTATCATGGCCAAATGTAAAGCCAAATTCTTGTCAATATGGATGACGGAATCTTTCATCAATTTCGGCCAATCTTCTTTTTTTATTTCAAAATCATTACTCACTTCCAGAATCATAATTTTTTTTGATCTGTAAGTAAAATTAAAAGATAAGTTTACGGAAATAATTTTTTCTTCCACATCAATATTCAATATAACTTTCAGTTCAATTTTTAGATTTTGATTTAATTTCGATTTGTCCAAAATGGCAAACTGATTTGTGGAAATACTTTTAATACGAAAATGAACAGGCAGTGTCTTACTCATAATTATACAGTTTATGAAAAGTTTGTTGAAAACGCCTCTTCCTTACTCCAATTATTGGGATGATTTATTGAAGTGTGAAAAACAGATGTGAAAATTTTTGTTCGGTTTAGGGGTTTTTGTTCTTCGGATTCTTTTGTTGCTGATTTGACGATTATTTGGATTTGTAATGCTTTTTCCAGTTTAGCAATAGTTTTTAGCGTTAAATTCTCTTTCCCGGTAAGTATTTTGTTAATTTGTTGGGGTGAAACTTTCATTTTTCCGGCCAAATCTTTCTGAGAAAGTTTTTGTTTATCCAATTCCATTAAAACTTGTAAAGCAATCTCCCTGCTAAGTTTTAACCAATCGGCATTTTCGAAACGTTCTTCCGCTTCTTGCATCCATGGAGATATTCCTTCACTTAATTGTTCTAATATGGCTATCTTTTCTTTTTTTTTCATAAGACTTGTTTTTTATAATATCCATTCAATATCGTCAAAACTTGTAATACCATTGGATTTCAAATATTCCTTGACAACTTTCAGCCTTTCTAATTGTTCTTCCAAAAAGGGACTTTGTTGCATTTTTTTGGTTAATTTAATTCCCCCTCCTGTGATGATATACAAATCTTCATCAATTTTTATACCATAAACCCTAAGCCAGCGAGCATAATCCGGCCCATATATTTTCATACGAGGATAAGGTGTTCGTTCTTTTTTTGATAATGGTTTAAACAAATCTGATAATTTTTCATTACCTATTCCTTTTGCCGCATTATATATTCGTTTTTCCATTTCTCCGGCCAATTCAATGGTGTATTTAATGGCATCTATTGATGATGTATAAAAATAATTTTTCAATAATTCATGGTGTCGTTGATCATTAAAAAACATATAAAGCCACGAAATATCATTCCACCTGTCAAACAATAGGTGGAATGAATCGGACGATTCTCCTTCAAACTGAATACTATAAATCTTTTTGGGTACAATGGTAACTATTTTTCTTACTGCAAACATAAAACAAAATAAATTAAAAATCAACTCACAGGTTTATTTTTTACAAAATTACCCATCCTTATGTGTATTCTCTAAGTGAATTTATATTATTTTTCAACAAAATACTGTTAATACGTACAAAGATAAGGATAATATAATGTTTTAAAATACTAATAATCAGTAGCATTTTAATTATATGAATATTTGTGTTTTCCTTACTAAAAATTCTAAATCAAGATTTTTTCTATCAATTCCCATTAGAGGATTTTTTTTTATCTTGTAAAATCAAAAACAGAAAATTCATTTATATGAAAAAAATACTCCTCGGTAACGAAGCCATCGCCCAAGGCGCCGTGGATGCCGGCCTTTCCGGTATGTATGCTTACCCCGGCACGCCTTCCACCGAAATTACCGAATATATCCAAAAACTTCCCGAAGCCCGCAACGGCGAAATCAAAGCCACCTGGTCCGTAAACGAAAAAGTGGCCATGGAAGAAGCCCTCGGTATGTCCTTTGCCGGCAAACGCGCCATGGTGGCCATGAAACACGTTGGCCTTAACGTGGCCGCCGATGCCTTTATTAATTCCGCCATCTCCGGCGTCAACGGCGGTTTGGTAGTCACCGTGGCCGACGACCCGTCCCAACATTCGTCCCAAAACGAACAGGACAGCCGCTACTACGGCAAATTCGCCATGGTGCCCATGCTCGAACCTTCCAACCAACAGGAAGCCTACGACATGATGAGCTACGCCTTCGACCTGTCGGAAAAATTCCAACTGCCCGTCCTCCTGCGTAGCGTAACGCGGCTCTCCCATGCCCGCACCATCGTAAACGTGAAGGAAACCAAACGCCCGCAAAACGAATTGCATTTCCCCGACAACGCCAAACGTTTCAACCTGGTGCCCTCCTACGCCAAAATCCAATACCGCCAACTGGTGGAAAAACAAAAACAACTGGAAGCCGAAGCCGAGACCTCCGGCTGGAACCGCTTCATCGAAGGCACCGATCACAGCCTGGGTATCGTGGTGTCCGGCATTGCCTACAATTACCTCATGGAAAATTTCCAAGACCGGCCCTTGCCCTACGACACGGTCAAAATCAACCAATATCCTCTGCCGCGCAAAATGCTGCGCCGCCTCTTCGAGCGCAACGAACGCATCCTGATTATCGAGGAAGGCTATCCCTTTATCGAAGAAATGTTGTCGGACTATTTGGGTTTCGACGACAAGGTCATCGGCAAACTCACCGGCCACCTGCCGCGCACCGGCGAACTCAATCCCAACGCCGTGGCCGTGGCCCTGGGATTGGAAGAACCCGTCAGCTTCGAACGGCCCAAAATCCTGGCCGACCGGCCGCCCCAACTCTGCCCCGGATGCGGCCATATCGACATGTATAACGAAATCAAATCCCTGCTGCCCGAAATCGGTGACAACCACGTGTATTCCGACATCGGCTGCTATTCCCTCGGCGTGCTGGAACCCTTCGACGCCATCGACACCATCATCGATATGGGAGCCTCCATCCCCATGGCCAAAGGCGCTTCCGACGCCGGCGTACGTCCCGCCATTGCCGTCATCGGCGACTCCACTTTTACCCATTCCGGCATGACCGGCCTCTTGGGTGCCGTGTGGGACAAAAGCCCCATCACCGTCATCATTGCCGACAACTCGGCCGTGGCCATGACCGGCGGCCAGCTTTCCGCCGCCATGGGTCACCTCTACGACATCGCCCGCGGCCTCGGCGTGGACGAAGAACACATCAAAGTGGTGATCCCCCTCAAAAAATATTTCGACAAAAACGTGGAAATCCTCCGCAAAGAAATCGAATACCAAGGCCCGTCGGTCATCATCTACCAACGCCCTTGTGTCACCATGAGCAACGAAATGAAACAGTTGGCCAAAAAATTCAACACCCTGGAACCCAGTTACGATAAATAAAACGGTTTTATCGCATTAAATTAAAACAAGCGCGCGCCTTATTTTAGTTTTTAGCCGGAAAGTAAAATAAGGCGTGTTTTTATTTTAGTTTTTTGCAGTTTTATATAATAAGGGCGAAAAATAAAACATTTTAAGTTGGGACATTATGTAATACAAAGCGGATATAAGACTTTTGAGCCTCATGAAATCAACAGGCTTATATGGAAGTATTATCGCTTTTGAGGCATGCGAACCGGGAATTGGGCCGTTTGGATATGTTTCCGGAATACGTGGACATTGATCGTTATATTCGCATCCATATTACCAAAGAAGTCAATCAATCCAGTAAAATTTAGGGAACGCAAACCAAAGTTGAAGATGTCATTTTACCGGAACAAAAAGTAGACAGTGAAATTTGTGACGATTGGCAAGAAGTACAAAATTATATTTCGGCGATGAATATTGCCATGGACGCATTACACCGATTGCCTTTTTCAAGTCGTTTAATCAAACAAACTCATCAAATTTTATTGCAAGTTGTTTGTAGAAAACATAAAATGCCGGGAGAATATCGTCGCAGTCAAAATTGGATTGGCGGAGCCACATTGAAAGATGCCATGTTTATTCCGCCTCCGCATCATGAGG
>JAADEB010000034.1 GCA_013153655.1 Chlorobiota bacterium | reverse complement strand
TTTTGTGTTGTTATTTTTGTTTTAATACCCTAAATATAAGCAATTTAAATCACTTTCCAAATTTTTTATATTAGAAAATTAGGGATTCAACGATTCAACGGTTTAACGATTTAACAAATCTATTCAACTCTTCGACTTTTCAACAAAAAACCACGTTTCCCGTTTCCCGTGCCACGTTTCCCGAATGTGCACCGGTCACCGGTCATCCGTCATCGGTCAATATCGATTCAACGGTTTAACGATTTAACGGTTTAACAAATCTATTCAACTCTTCAACATAAATTCAACATAATTTCCCTAACTTTATACAATCAAAAACCCCCGCGCCATGAAAACCCGCCTTCTTTACCTTATACTTATATATCTTCTCGCCTTCCCGCTCCCGGCCCAACACCATATCCCCGACTTTGTGGCCCTCGAACAACGCCAAGCCCAAGCCCTGCGCCGCTTTCAAGCCTCGCCTCACACAGGCGATTACGACCTCACCCATACCACCCTCTACCTGCGCGTGGACCCGCGCCTCGATACCGTCAGCGGCTACGCCGAACACCGCTTCACGGCCCTTACCTCCATGACGGACATTTATTTCGATATGGACCCCGCCCTAACGGCCGATAGCGTAATCTATCATCAGACGCATCTCCCTTTCGCCCAAGCCAACGGCCAAATCCGTATCACGCTCCCTTCATCCCTGTCCGCGGGAAGCACCGGTTTGTTGCGTATCCACTACCACGGCAATCCCGCCTCTACGGGTTTCGGTTCTTTCGAAACTTCCGTTCACAACCAAGTACCCATCCTCTGGACCCTATCCGAACCCTACGGCGCCATGGGTTGGTGGCCCACCAAGCAAGACCTGATCGACAAAATCGACAGCATCGACATCACCATCGACTATCCCGCCCTCATCGACGGCCACGCCATGCAAGGCGTTTCCAACGGACTGGTAGCCCACGACACCGTCATTAACGGCCGGCGCATCACCCGCTGGCACCACGGCCATCCCATCCCCGCCTATCTGGTGGCCATTGCCGTTACCGATTACGCCTGGTTCGACCTCCAAGCCGGCATTTTTCAATCTTTTCCCGTCCAAAATTACGTTTACCCCGAAGACTCCGCCCGCGCCGCCGGCCAATTGCCCGTCATCGTGGATATTATGGACTACTACGAATCTGTCTTCGGCCAATATCCCTTTTCCGACGAAAAATACGGCCATGCCCAATTCGGCTGGGGCGGCGGCATGGAACATACTACCATTACCTTTGTCGGCGGCTTTTCCCGCGGGCTTATCGCCCATGAATTGGCCCACCACTGGTTCGGCGACAACATCACCTGCGCCTCTTGGCCCGATATCTGGATCAACGAAGGATTTGCCACCTATTCCGAAGCCCTTACCCAGGAATATCTGGACGGACAAGCTGCATTTGAAGGCTGGCGACGTTACGCTATTCGAGGGATTACACGGCGTCCTCATGGCGGAGTGTACAAACACGGTGCCGATACACTTAATATCGGCGAACTTTTTAGCTGGTACAATACCTACCTCAAAGGCGCCATGGTGCTCCACATGCTACGCTTCCGCCTGGGTGATTCCACTTTCTTCGACGGCCTGCGGAATTTCCTGCAAAATTATAGCTACGACTTCGCCTCCACCGAAGATTTCCGCCAAATCATGGAACAAACTTCCGGCAGCGATTTACAGGAATTTTTCAACGATTGGGTCTATGGCAAAGGCTTCCCCGACTACCGCGTAAACTGGCAACAAATCAGCAGCGGTGTCTATAATGTGTCCCTGGAACAAAACCCTACGGACAACTCGGTGGACTTCTTCGAAACACCCCTCGGCATCCGCCTCACCGGCGACAGCGGCCAAGTGTACGACACCATCGTCTTCCACGACCACAACAACCAATCCTTTGTCCTCACACCCGGTTTCGACGCCACCGGAATTGAAATCAATCCCGGCGCCAACATCCTCATCGGCCAAACCGAATACCTCCGAAGCCCCGCCTACCGGTGGACCGCCGACCTGCTCCAATTTCCCAACCCCATCGGCGACAGCTGGCAAGTATGGATCCGCGAACCCGCCCGCTTCCGCCGTATGTACCTGGCCGACATGACCGGCAAAATCATCCTCGACGGCCTCCGTCCCTTCCGGGAAATACATACCGGCTTCCTGCCGGCGGGAACCTATTTGCTGGTGGTGGAAACGGACGATAAAGTGCTGATCGAAAAACTGATCAAACCATGACCCGGAGCGGCTACCTGAGTTTTGACGACATCCTCAACCGCATGGCCGCCTGGTGTGCCTACCGCGACCGCTCCACCGCCGAAACCGAGCGGAAACTGGACGAATTCAACCTCCTGCCCGAAGCCCGCGACCGCATCCTGGCCCGCCTCATCGAAGAAGATTTCCTGGACGACCTGCGCTTCGCCCGCGCCTACGCCCGCGGTAAGTTCTACCACAACCGCTGGGGCAAACAAAAAATCATCCACGGCCTTCGCCAACACCGCCTCACCGACTACTACATCCGCCAAGCCCTCGCCGAAATTCCCGATGCCGACTACGAGGAAACCATCCGGAAACTCATCCGCCGCAAAGCCGAAAGCCTCGTCGGATTGTCCGAAGCCCGGAAAAAACAAAAAATTTCCCGTTATTTGTACGGTAAAGGCTATCGCTACCACGAATTCAAAAACATCCTGGATGAAGAAATCTGACCGCCTCAGCCCCGCCCGCCTGCATATCCCGCCCCTCGACCTGCTGGCGCGCGGCATTGTGGAAGGTGCCCTCACCGGCTGGCACCGGAGCCCCTTCCACGGCTATTCGTCCGAATTCCGCGAACATAAAATGTACACCCCCGGCGAAAGCATCCGCTTTATCGATTGGAAAGTCTATGCCAAAACGGAAAAATATTTTATCAAAAAATTCGACGAGGAAACCAATATGAACGTTCATTTCATCCTCGATGTCAGCTCGTCCATGTACTATCCCGCCGTCAAACGCTTCGAACCCGAACGGCTCAACAAAATCGGCTTCTCGGTGGTGGCCGCCGCCGTACTGTCCGAAATCCTGCGCCGCCAACGCGATGCCGTAGGCCTTACCGCCTTCCACGAAGACATCGTGGTCCATACCCCCGACAAGGTCAATACCCTCCACCGCCGCCGCATCCTGTCGCATCTGGAAAACCTGCTGGCGGCACCTCCCGAACCCAAGCGCACCCGCAACCGCAAAAACCTCATGCTGGTGGCCGAACGCATTCCCCGCCGCTCCCTGGCCGTGCTCTTTACCGATTTCTGGACCGGCGACGACCCTGTGGAACAAACCGTGGAAGCCCTCAAATACCTGCGCTACAAAGCCTCCGAACTGATTATTTTCCACGTAACCGACCATACCACCGAAGACCTCCTCGACCTGCCCGGCCGGCCCACCCGCTTCCGCGACCTGGAAACCGGCGAACAAATCTCCCTCAATCCCGACGAAATCCGCGCCGCCTACCGTCGCGAACGCCTCCACACCACCCGCCAACTACGCGAAGCCGCCTTCCGCTACCGTATGGACTATTTCCCCGTGGACGTCCGCACCCCCTACCGCGAAGTCATCTCCGCCTATCTCCAAAAACGCCTTCGCCTGCATTGATTGGCGGGAAATACCGTTAGGCGGTCGCCTCCGGAACCCCTTTTCTCCCTCACAGGCCAACCCGCAAGGGAAAAGGCCCGTCGCACTTTCTCCTTTCTCCTTTTCCCTTGTTCCTCGAAAAAGGGTTTCCTTCGGCGGCTCCGGGAGCCCTCGTGCATCGTGCTGCGCCCTCGCACGGGTCTCCCTTCGCACCGGGTGAGCCGGCCGGCAAGCCGTCCGTCTCCCCCGGCGGCCGGCAAGCCCTAAGGGTCTTCCGGCCGTTAGGGTTTTGGAAGTAGTAATAAAGGGAGCGGTATCGTGTTTTGTTATAAAATATATTTCTCCCTGGCCAGGTCTTCCCAAATTTTTCGCAACGGTACAGGCAGTGAGTAATTATTTATTTCGGAGGCGGAAATATAGTTTTCAGAAGAAATTTTTTCGTCCGTAAACCAAAAATGCAATTCCAAACGCCGGTGAGTTAGTTGGTGTTTGACGGTAGTTATTTTCCGGGGTTTTTTCATAAGGCCGAAAAGTGCCTTTATTTTTGCAGCATTTGGGGAAATTTTTTCGGGAACGGGAATAAATTCGTAAAGATGACGCCAGATATCTTCGGCATGCCGTTGGCGAATAGCTACGTGGCCGTTGTGAAGTGACAGGAGGTAATGCATGATGCGACGTTTTGCCGCTGTTTTGGCTTGTCGTACGGGTAATTTCTCTACCATACCTTGGTTATATGCCACACATTTGTGACGAAGAGGACAATTTTCGCATTTTGCTTGCCGGGGTTTACATACCAATGCACCCAATTCCATGAGGGCTTGATTATGTATTGCCGGTTTGCGACGGTCCAAAAAATCTTGTGCCAGCCGACGAAATATTTTTTGCCCGCCCGGTGTGTTAACCGGTTCCGTTTTGCCGGTAAAACGGGCCAGGACACGCATTACGTTGCCATCGGCTACGGCCACGGGCCGGTCGAAAGCAAAGGAAGCTACTGCCGCCGCCGTGTAGGGACCGATGCCAGGGAGTTGAAGTAATTCGTCATATGTAGTAGGAAATTGTCCTCCGTATTGTTCCGATAATAGGCGTGCCGCCCGAAGCATATTCTGAGCGCGGCGGTAATAACCCAATCCTTCCCATAGACGCATCACTTCATCATCCGAAGCCGAAGCCAGGGATTGTATATCCGGAAACCGGTGTATAAAGCGTTCGTAATAGGGTAAACCCTGGTCTACCCGGGTTTGTTGAAGGATAATTTCCGAAAGCCATATGCGATAGGGATCGCGGGTGCTACGCCAAGGTAATGCCCGTGCGTTTTGCTGGAACCAAATATGTAATCTTTCATGAATCTCCACAAGGCAAAACTACGTTTTGGCATCCTAAGATACAAGCGGAGAGTTTTTTTGAAGCAGAGAAAACGTAGGACGGGGAACATGTTTTATTTACGTCGAATTATTGAAAAGTTGAATAGATTGATTTGCAATTTGTTAAACCGTTAAATCGTTAAACCGTGCAATCGTTAAACCGTAATAACCAGCCGTTGGCTTTTAGCCATTAGCTTTTAGCTTTTCAAGTGAGATTAATATACTAATCGCACTTTGACCTTTAACCATTTACCTTTTACCTCATTGCTGAGCGTGCAATCGTTAAATCGTTAAATCGAGGGACGGGTGACCGAGGACCGGTGACCGGTGGTTTTTCGGGACACGGGAAACGGAGAATGGGAAACGTGGTTTTTTGTTAAACCGTTAAATCGTGCAATCGTTAAATCGGGGATGGATGACGGATGACCGGTGACCGGTGCGGTCATTGCGAGGCTTCGCCGCATGGGAGTAAGCATTGGAAAGCGAAGCCGCGGCAATCTCCTGCTGTGGAACACGGTATAAACTATTTTGACTTACTTCATTATGTAGTAGGAGATTGTTTCGCTCCACGTTGTTCCGTTCGCAATGACGGAGAATGGGGAACGTGGTTTTTTGTTAAACCGTTAAATCGTGCAATCGTTAAATCGTTAAATCGATTAGCGGCTTCGCCGCATTTAATCTTTCACCTTTTACCTTGTCCCTTTATTATTGAGCGTTAAATCGCCGTGTCTGCCTTAGGCGGGTCGAGGGATGGATGAGCGGTAACGTCATAGTACGGGTAGATGGAACCAAAATTATCCTTTATGAATAGCATATCATCATTCATTTGCTCAATGAAAAAATTTTTCATAACTTTGCATCACAAAGAACTTTGAAAAAATGAAAAATCAAAAGTATTTGGACGACATACGGGAAATCAAGGAGTTGATGAACCGTTCGAGTAAGTTTCTTTCGCTGAGTGGGTTAAGCGGTGTGTTTGCCGGATTTTACGCCTTGGCGGGCGTGGTAATGGCCGAATGGGCCTTCGGACAATATCACACGGGCGCTTGGACGAGGGAACAGGTTTTCTTTTTCCTGATTTTTCTTGCCTTTGCCGTATTGGTCCTGTCGTTGGGAACGGCTTTATGGTTCAGCTACCGCAAAGCGCAAAAGCGGCAATACAAAATGTGGGACGTGCCGGCACGCCGCATGGTGGCGGCTTCTTTGGTGCCGTTGCTCACGGGCGGCTTGTGGTCGCTTATTCTCGTCCTGCATGGCGACTACGGTCTGTTGGTTCCCTCCATGTTGGTGTTCTACGGGCTGTCGCTGACTACGGCCTCGTATTATACTTACGGAATGGTGTACTATCTGGGCCTGGCGGAAATCCTTACGGGTTTGCTGGCATTGCTTTGGCCGGGATATGCCGTTTGGTGGTGGGCATTGGGTTTCGGTGTTTTTCATATCTTGTACGGATTGTTGATGTACGTGAAATTTGATCGACATTGATGGAGCATATACTGAAAAATATCAACAAGGCTTTCGATAATCGCGTTCGCTTGGGAATAATGAGTATTCTTTCGGTGAACGACGGCGCCACCTTTACGCGCTTGAAAGAATTGTTGGGCGTTACGGACGGTAATTTGGCCAGCCACCTGAAAGCCTTGGAAAAGGAACAATATGTTTCGGTGGAAAAAACCTTTGTGGGACGCAAGCCGCAAACCACCTACCGGATAACACAAACGGGAAGGGAAGCTTTTAAACGCCATATCGAGGCATTGGAAAAATTGATCGGTGGAAGTAGGGGGAAGGAGTGATGATGTTGGGAGTATTTGTTAAATCGTTAAATCGTGCAATCGTTAAATCGAGGGACGGAAGACGGATGACGGGTGACCGGTGAAGTTGTTGAATAGTTGAAGAGTTGAATAGAGTTTTTTAGTGAATTAGTGAAATAGTGGTTTAGTGAATAGTTTTATTAGTGAAAGAATGAAAGAGTGAAAGAGTGAAGGAGTTTTAAAATGAACAATGAAAAATGAAAAAAAAAAATCCAAATCCTAAATCCTAATGCCTAAATCCCAAATCCGAGAAGAAGGAGAATGACGGGTGACCGGTAGTTTTTCGGGAAACGGGACACGGAGAATGGGAAAGTGGTTTTTTGTTGAATAGTTGAAGAGTTGAAAAGTTGAATAGATGTGGGACGGATGACGGATGACCGGTGGTTTTCGGGGCATGGGAAACGGAGGATGGGGAATGTGGGTTTTTGTTAAACCGTTAAATCGTGCAATCGTTAAATCGGGGACGGATGACCGATGACCGGTGACCGGTGGTTTTTCGGGAAACGGGAAACGGGGAATGGGGAACGTGGTTTTCTGTTGAATAGTTGAAGAGTTGAATGGATGGAAGTAAGGAAAAGAATTTAAAAACGGACAATGAAGAATAGGGATTGAATATATTTTTTTTGTCCGATAACTTTGAAATGCAAAGCACTTTGAAATAACTAAAAAACAATGATTATGGAAACAAAAAAACGGTTAAACCGGAAAGAAAAAGGCGGAATTTGGGCCGCTCCTACGGTAAAATTGGCCTTAGTGGGTGTATTGACTTTGGTGATGTTGATACCCATGGCGTATATCAAAAGTTTGATACGGGAACGTATGAACCGGAAGGAGCAAGTGATCCGGGAAATCGACCGGCAGTGGGGGAACGAGGTATTGATGGCGGGGCCGGTGTTGCAAATTCCCTATAACGAATACGAGACGGTTACGTATTACCAAAACGGCGAGAAGAAAAAGGAACGCCGCTTGGTGGCCGAACGCCGTCTGTATATTATGCCGGACAGCGTGCATGTACGCACCCGTTTGCAAGCCACTCCCAAACGCAAAGGCATTTACCGCACCACCGTGTATCATGCCGATGCGCAGCTTTCGGGGCAATTTTCCTTCGGGACGCCTAAGAAAGCGGGTGTGGATCCGAAGGATATTTTATGGGACAAAGCCAAAGTCCTGTTCCTGTCCACCAACCGCAAAGGCATCGAAGAGCGGATGGGGTTCCGTAGCGGAAAGGCCGAGCAACCGTTTTATTTGCAGGACAGCGAAGCGGTATCCGAAATTTTGGAAAACGGGGCGGGGACGGCCGGTGTGAACGTGTTTGCCACGGAGGTTGTTCCGGCCGGGCATTTGGCGAACGGAGGCAAAATGGAATTCGAGATGCGCTACCGGGTACGAGGCAGCCGGCGGTTCCGGTTTATTCCCTTGGGTGTGGACACGGAGATGGAAGTGCAATCGGATTGGAACGATTTGTCGTTTACGGGCGAATTTTTACCCGTTTCGACGCGCTCATTGACCGGTAAGGAAGGCAAGGGCGTTTCGGCAAGGTGGAAAATCATCGATTACCAGCGGCCTATCGGGAAGTTTTATCGCGACAAATTACCGTGGTTCGCTCGTTATGCCTTCGGGCTGCGTTTTCTGGTGCCGGTGGACGATTACCTGAAAAGCGAACGCAGCGCCAAATATGCCTACCTGATTATTTTTCTCACCTTCCTGGTGTTTTTTATGATGCAACATTTGTCGGGTATTCCCATGCACACGGTTCATTATTTCCTGACGGGACTGGCCTTGGTGGTGTTTTACGTGTTGTTGCTTTCGTTTTCGGAGCATATTCGTTTCAATGCCGCTTATTGGATTTCGGCGGTGGCCACGGTGGGACTTTTGGCTTGGTATGCCAAGGCGGTGTTACGCAGCCGGCGTTTTGCTTCCTTTGTGTTGGCGGCTTTGTCGGGTTTGTATGTTTACATTTATGTGATTATTCAATTGGAAAATTATGCTTTGTTGGCCGGAAGTATCGGTTTGTTCCTGATTGTTGCGGGCTTGATGTATGCTTCGGTGAAGATTAATTGGACGGGGGACCGGTGACCGGTGACCGGTGCGGTCATTGCGAGGCTTCGCCGCATGGGAGTAAGTATTGGAAAGCGAAGCCGCGGCAATCTCCTGCTGCGGAAAACGGCATGAACTATTTTGACTTACTTCATTATGTTGAAGGAGATTGCTTCGC
>JAADEB010000062.1 GCA_013153655.1 Chlorobiota bacterium | reverse complement strand
CGGGGCGACAAGGCATGCCTTGTCGCCCCGGCGCAACGGTGCGGGCGAAACATATTTCCTCTTCATTATTGTCGGTGTCTGATGGCCGCTTGTGCCGCCGCCAGGCGTGCAATGGGCACACGGAAAGGCGAGCAACTTACGTAATGCAATCCCACACGATCGAAGAAATCGATGGAGGTGGGCTCACCGCCGTGTTCACCGCATATACCCAGCGAAATGTCGGGGCGCGCTTGGCGGCCTTTCCGTACGGCGATTTCCACCAACTGACCTACGCCTTCTTGGTCCAGTTTTTCAAAAGGATCGTTTTTCAACAAGCCTTTTTCCTTGTAGATTTTCAAGAATTTTCCGGCATCGTCACGCGAAAAACCGAAGGTCATTTGCGTCAGGTCATTGGTGCCGAAGGAGAAGAATTCGGCCGGCTCGGCGATTTGGTCGGCCGTAACGGCGGCACGCGGAATTTCGATCATGGTACCGATTTTGTAATCAATGCGGGTACCGTATTCGTTGAATACTTTTTCGGCGGTTTTTTCGATAATTTCGCGTTGCATTTCCATTTCACCCTTCATGCTTACCAGCGGCACCATAATTTCGGGACGCGCATCGATGCCGCGTTTTTTCAGGTTAAGGGCGGCTTCCAGGATGGCGCGCGTTTGCATTTCGGTGATTTCGGGGTAGGTATTGCCCAAACGGCAGCCACGATGTCCGAGCATGGGGTTGAACTCGGAAAGCTCTTCCACTTTGCGTTGGATGTCTTCCAGGCTTACGC
Organism: Chlorobiota bacterium; assembly: GCA_013153655.1. Lineage (GTDB taxonomy): Bacteria > Bacteroidota > Bacteroidia > Flavobacteriales > Flavobacteriaceae > JAADED01. The sequence continues at coordinate 8,304 of JAADEB010000062.1, read as the reverse complement.
CCATTACTTCGGCCATTTCTTTTTGGCCTTCCAAGTCATGGGGAACAAATTCGTGCAAAGGCGGATCCAGCAGGCGTACCGTTACGGGATAACCCTGCATGGCTTCGAAGATGCCTTCGAAATCGGCGCGTTGCATGGGCAGGAGTTTGTCCAATGCTTTGCGGCGGCCTTCTTCGTCTTCGGCCAGAATCATTTCACGCATGGCAATGATTTTGTCGCCTTCGAAAAACATATGTTCCGTACGGCACAGGCCGATACCTTTGGCGCCGAATTTACGGGCCACGGAAGCATCATGCGGCGTGTCGGCATTGGTGCGTACATACATGCGCGCATAGCGGTCGGCCAATTCCATGAGGCGTCCGAAAGCATCGCCGAGTTCGGGATCCACGGTGTCGATTTTTCCGGCAAACACTTCGCCGGTGGAACCGTCCAGCGAAATCCAATCGCCTTCTTTCAATTCCAAGTTACCTACCTTGATGGTGCGGTTTTTATAATCGATATCCAATTCGCCGGCACCTGCCACACAGGTTTTACCCATTCCACGGGCCACTACGGCGGCGTGGGACGTCATTCCGCCGCGGGCGGTGAGGATACCGTTGGCGGCATGCATCCCGGCCAGGTCTTCGGGCGAGGTTTCGATACGCACCAAAATAACATCTTCGCCTTGGGCGGCCAGTTTTTCGGCTTCGTCGGCAAAGAAAACGATTTTACCCGTTGCCGCACCCGGCGAAGCGGGCAGTCCCTTCGTGATAACCTTGGCCGATTGCATTTTTTCCTTACTGAAAACCGGATGCAAAAGTTCGTTCAATTTTTCCGGATCCACGCGCATCAGGGCTTCTTCTTCGTTAATCAGGCCTTCGTCCAGCATATCCATGGCAATTTTGACCATGGCCATACCGGTACGCTTGCCGTTACGCGTTTGGAGGAGCCACAGGTTGCCTTCCTGGATAGTAAATTCCAGGTCCTGCATATCTCGGTAATGTTTTTCCAATTTATCCTGGATGGCATAGAGTTGCTTATAGATTTCCGGCATGGTTTCTTCCAGCGAAGGATATTTGGCTTTGCGTTCTTCTTCGCTGATGCCTTGGAGTTTGGCCCAGCGGCGCGAACCTTCCAGGGTGATTTGTTGGGGCGTACGCACGCCGGCCACCACGTCTTCGCCTTGGGCATTGATCAGGTATTCGCCGTTGAACACGTTCTCGCCCGTGGCCGCATCACGCGTAAAGGCCACGCCGGTGGCGGAATTGTCGCCCATGTTGCCGAACACCATGGCTTGGACGTTTACGGCCGTACCCCAGTCGTGAGGAATGCCGTTGAGCTCGCGATAGGTAATGGCGCGGTCGTTATTCCAACTGCGGAACACGGCCAGAATGGCTTCCCAAAGTTGTTCCCAAGGGTCGGTGGGAAAATCCTTGCCGGTTTGTTGCTTGATGGCTTTCTTGAATTCCGATACCAGGTATTTCAGGTCTTCGGTGGTCATGTCGGTATCGGATTTATAGCCTTTTTCTTCTTTGAGTTTGTCCATAATGGCCTCAAAGGGATCGATATCTTCCTTGGATTCGGGTTTCATACCCAGCACCACGTCGCCGAACATTTGTACGAAGCGGCGGTAGCTGTCCCAGGCAAAACGTTCGTTGCCGGTTTTGCGGGCCAGTCCTTCCACGGTTTCGTCGTTCAATCCCAGGTTCAACACCGTATCCATCATTCCGGGCATGGAAACGCGTGCACCGGAGCGGACGGAAAGCAATAACGGATTGTCGGGATCGCCGAATTTGGCGTCCATATCCTCTTCGATCATTCGAATGGCTTCTTCCACTTCGGGGCGCAAGAGTTCTATAATTTTGTCACGTCCCAATTTTTCGTATTCCGTACTTACGTCCGTGGTAATGGTAAATCCGGGCGGCACGGGCACCCCGATGCGGCGCATTTCGGCCAGGTTGGCGCCTTTGCCTCCCAATAAGTTACGCAAAGTGGCATCACCGTCCACCCGCTTGCTGTTGAAAACATATACGCGTTTTGTGTCTTTCATGATATCGATTTTTTATTCAAAAACGGAATATAGGATATTAAGTTGAACCGAATATGATATTTGCAAGTTTTTGAAAAGGCCGTAACCGGAATTAAAAAAAGCGACCCGTCGAGAGTCGCTTGTATCGATTCATATTCAAAAAATCAAATTTTGATGTTTTTGGCCAATTCCTTATAAACACCGGCTTCCTGTTTGGCGCGGATTTGTTTGAAGGCGTCGATGGTTTCGTTGATTTCGGCGTCGGTGTGGCGCGTGGTGGGTATCATGCGCAGGATGATCATGCCTTTGGGAATCACCGGATAAATCACGATGGAGGTGAAAATTTTATGATTATCCCGCATGTCGCGCACCAGCATACCGGCTTCCAGCGGATCCACGTGTAGATACACGGGCGTAATGGCCGTATCGGTCTTGCCGATGTCGAACCCGGCTTCGGTGAGGCCTTTTTGGAGGCGAAGGGCCACGTCCCACAATTTGTCTTTCAGGCCGGGATTGGAACGAATCATATCCAGTCGTTTCAAGGCGCCTTCCACCAGAGGCATAGGCATGGACTTGGCATATACCTGTGAGCGCATATTGTATTGCAGGTATTTAATCACATCGTAATCACCGGAAACAAAAGCACCGATGCTGGCCATGGATTTGGCAAAAGTGGCGAAATAAAGGTCCACTCCGTCCACCACGTTTTGTTCGAAATGAGCACCGCGTCCGCCGGGTCCCAGGGTGCCGAAACCGTGTGCATCGTCAATGTAGAAACGGAAATTGTATTTGGATTTCAAATCCACAATTTCCTTCAAAATGCCTTGTTCGCCGCGCATACCGAACACGCCTTCGGAGATAACGAGAATTCCGCCGCCGGTTTTTTCGGTAATGCGTTGCGCGCGTTGAAGGTTTTTTTCCAGGCTCTCCACATCGTTGTGCTGAAACGTAAAGCGTTTTCCCTGATGGAGACGCACGCCGTCGATAATGGAAGCATGGGAATCGATATCGTAAACAATGACGTCGTTTTTATTGACCAAAGCATCGATGATGGACACATTGCCTTGATATCCGAAGTTGAGCAAATAAGCCGCTTCCTTGCCGGAAAATTCGGCCAATTCGCGTTCCAGTTGTTCGTGCATATCGGTATGGCCGGACATGGGTCGCGATCCCATGGGATAAGCCAAGCCCCAGCGTGCGGCGGCTTCGGCGTCGGCCTTACGGATCTCCGGATGATTTCCCAATCCCAAATAATCGTTGATGCTCCACATGATCATTTCCTGACCGTTGAACTTCATACGAGGTCCGAGTTCGCCGGTAATTTTGGGAAACATAAAATAGCCTTCTCCAATCTCCCGGTACTGCGTTAAGGGACCTTTCTGGTACACCTTATCAAAAATATCATTCATGCCAAAATCGGTTTACAAATTTTCGACAAAGGTAAAACTTTTTTATTTTTTTAAATTTCTTTTATTCAATGGTAAAGAAATAAAATTTAGGTAATAAATGTTGCATTAAAAATGTTATAAGCCTGCCTAATCCTGTCTAGGATTGACGTTTTTCGTCCAGGGAGCGATGGTTGCGATTGGGTTTATATTCGGGAACGATCCGGCGGAGCAAGTCAATAACGGCGCCGGTATCGTGCAGGTCGGTTTGTTCCAATAAATTCAGTTGTTCGAACAATAGCGCACAATCGAGCGGCGAAAGGCGTGCGATATAGAGTTTGTCGTATTCGGTTCGCGTGACTTTTTCGTCCGATGTAAGCAGTTCTTCATAGATTTTTTCGCCGGGACGCAAGCCGGTAATACGTATTTCGATTTCCTCGGGATTTTTACCCATGAGCGCAATCATTCTTTTGGCCAAATCCATGATGCGTACCGGATGTCCCATGTCGAACACGTAGATTTTTCCGCCGCTGCCGGTGTGTGCGGCTTTCAGCACCAGGTGAGCCGCTTCGGGTATGGTCATGAAGTAGCGAACGATGTTTTCGTCGGTGACGGTTACCGGACCGCCGTTTTTGATTTGCTTGCGAAAACGGTGCACCACCGATCCGTTGCTTCCCAATACGTTTCCGAAACGTGTAACGATATATTCGGTCTGCGGATATTTTTCCTGCATGCATCGCGCCATCAATTCGGCAACGCGCTTGGTGGCGCCCATCACGTTGGTGGGATTGACGGCCTTGTCGGTGGAGATTTGGATAAATTTCCTGACACCGTATTGTCCGGCCGCTTCCATCAGGCGCCGGGTGGCCAAAATATTGACCTTGATACCGTAGTAGGGTTCCATTTCCAGCACGGGAACATGCTTGTAGGCCGCCGCATGGAAAATATAATCCGGACGATGCTCCGCCATTAGTTTTTCCATAAGCGCCGTATCTTCTATATCGGCCAGGACGGTCCGGAAATTTTGATACCCTTCTGTTTCCAAGTCCACTTTCAGGTCGTAAAGCGGCGATTCGGCCTGGTCCACCAAAATGACTTTTGCGGGACCGTAATAGAGAATTTGCCGGGTCAACACGCTTCCGATACTGCCTGCCGCACCCGTAACCATCACGGTTTTGCCTTCCAGCAGCGAACGAATGTCGCGGTCTTCGAGGCGAATGGGTTTGCGGTCCAGGAGCATTTCCAGGTTGAGCGATTGCAAGTGGTGGACATCGAAGAAATGACCGGTCCATTGTTCCGGCGGAGGCACCACCTTCACCTGAATGCCTTGGCGGATAAACAAGTCCATATTGTTGAGCGTGGCCAATGGATCCTGCTCCTGGTGTGCAATAATCACCTGATCCACCGGGTGGCGGCGCAACCATTCCTCATCGATATCCGCCTGTGCATAAATGGGAATTCCCTGTATGCGCTTGGCGCCGGGTTCGCCGGCATGTTCCGGCTGAATAAATCCCTCGATGATATAATGGCAGTCGGTGCTATTTTTCAAAGTCTCGAAGGTGCGCACCGCCGGCATTCCCGTACCGTAGATAAGCACCTTGTAGGTCTTGCTTCCTTCACGCGCAATCTTGTAGTATAAGGATTTATAAATAGCACGCGCCACAATCATGAAAAAGGTGGCCAACAAGAATTGAATGATAATCACCGAATAAGGAAAATTCAAAAAACTCTCCGTCCGTCCCGCCAAACGCATTAAAATAGTTAATAAAAACATAACGGCCGCAATGAAAATATTGGCCTTGGTGATCATTTTGATATCGTATTCGCCGGTGAGCCGCACCACGCCCCGGTAGGGTTTTATACGGAGAAATACCAGGGTGGAAATCAACAGTACCAAAGGAAGTTGCAACAAAAATTTATGGAAACTGTCGGCAAAAGCAAAGTTGAAACGTAATAAATAAGTAAAGAAGAAAGCAATGGAAACCAAAATAAGGTCGATGAGCAAAATCAACCATCTGGGAGAGGAACGCATGAGAAAGTCGCGCACTTTTATCCAGTGTGGATAATAAATGTCCGTGAATGTTTTATGAGTGTTTTTCACAGGCGCGATATATTATCAGGTAATAGACAAACGCAAATGTAATCAATCCTATTGTTAAAATAAGCCATTGAATTTTTAAACTTTTCTCATAAATATCGGTTCCTACTACCCAAAGACCTATCAAAAATTGCACCAAAGCATAAGCCGTACTCACCTGCAAATGGCTCCATCCGCATTTGTCCACCAGTTTTTGGTAGGCATGGCGCCGGTGTGCTTCCCAAATTTTTTCGCCGTCCAGCAAGCGGCGGATAATGGTCAAGGCACTGTCGATGCCATACACTGCCACCAAGAGCAAGAGCACAGGAGCGCCGGTTTGCACGGCCAGGCGCGTCCACACGAACAACAACACCGAAGCCAACGCCATGGTTCCCACATCACCGGCAAACATCAAGGCATGCCGCCGGAAATTGAAAAAGCCGAAAACAAGCAGTGAAATCAGTAGCAATACAAAGATTTGTTCCGGCAATGCACCCACATGCCGGTTCACCGCACCCAAGAGCAAAAGCAATACCACGGTGTAGGCCGTGGTAATCCCGTTTATGCCGTCCATAAAATTGAAGGCGTTCACAAAACCCAAGGCCGTTACCAGTCCCGCCACCTTTACGTACCAAGGCCAGTCCGCGGTCCACAGACCGGCATCATAAAGGATGAGTACGGCGGCCACCGCCTGAATCGGGAAGCGAACCCTGGCCGAGAGGCGGTGCTTGTCATCCGTAAAACCCGTGACGGAAAGCAGCAGAAAACCCGCCAAAAAATAAGGATAGGCCGGGAATAAATACAGGAAATAGGCCGTCAGCATAGCCACGGCAAAGATGATACCGCCGCCCCGAACGGTGGGTTGCCGGTGTGAACTGCGCTCCGAAGGATGATCCAGAATATGCCGCCGTAAGGCGTAGCGGTAATAGGCCGCACCCGCCAAGGCGAATCCCGCCGCCGAAATTAGATAAACAAGCCACTGATTTGTCATGACGCTCCGGATTGGTTATGGGAAAATGTAGCGGACAACCGTTCGTTGACCGGCCACAACAAGGCAAAGGCATAGATCACCGCCGGCGCCGACAACCGCATGGACGAATGGAATATGGTAAACAACCAAAACACATAGAACGGGTAAAAGAACAGGTTCTCCCGCGTCACCAAACCCAGCCATAACGGTGCAAACAGCAAAATCAGCAAAGCCGCCAATCCGAACAATCCGTGTTCGGCCAGCAGACGCGAAATTTCGTTATGCGTGGCAATCCTGATGCCGAAATCCTTGTAACGCTCGATTTTGGCACGTCCCACACCTGCACCCGTGAAAGGATTTTTAAGGAAATCCTCCACTTCCACCAGAAACAATTCCCACCGGCCCGAGGTATAATCTTCCTTTTTCTCACCGCTGGCCGTCAGGCCCGCATAACGGTTGTACAACATACCGCCGCTTATTTCCACGGCCGTGTAATAGCCGGCCACCAGGATCAATAGACTCACCAGGATCAACAGACCGTTTTTGCCTTCTTCCCGCCGGTAGCGGCTCATTCGGCTCACCGCCGCAAAGATCAAAATCATGGCGATGCCCGTCATGGTGCCTCCGCGCGAAAAGGTCAAAAAACTACGATAGGATATCAGGAAAAACAACAGCAAATACACGATTTTGGCCGAACGTTCCTTGCTCAGCCAAAACAAGGCAAACGATGCAAACATGCCCAGCCCCAAAATCGTGGCCACCTGATTGGGACCGAAACCGCCCGATGTGGCGAAATTGGCCGAGGTGCGAAACACAATCTCCTTCAAGCTCGGTGTATGGACGATGATATACACCGTGGTGGTGATCACCGGCAAAAGCAGAAAAAACAACAACCGCTTGAAATCCTCCATCCGGAACGGCATCTTGGCCAAGGCCACCGCTCCCATTCCCAGCGTTACCGGTCCCGAAATGTTGAACAAAATGTCTTTGCGCAAATGCACATGAATGTAGGACGGATCCGCCGCTTCCAACAAATAGGTGTAGAAAATACCCGGCATAAGCAACAGCAAATAAATCAGATACGGCAACGACACCCACCGTAATCCCGTCCGCAGGATAATGGCACCGAACAGCAAGGCCGCCATGTATTTATGGGATTCGTAGAAATAAAGTCCTTGCGTCATCCGGTCGAACACCTCGGCGCCCGCCACATAGGCCGTCACGTAGGTCAGGTTTTTCCACGAACGAAATCCCGCCGCCGCCAAAAACACAAAAGCCGTCAGGCCCCAGGCAAAGGCTTTGGCACTCACGCCTCCTTTCGTAATCAGGATGCCCAAGGCCACATGCGCGGCAATCCACAAGTAATCCGTACGTTTCATATCCTTAGCGCAAAGTTAATTCAAATCCCTTAATGCCCGCCGTCCGGTTTATTTTCCAAGCGATAACAGGCGGGAAGCAATCTCCCTCTACATAATAATGTGGCATTGCAAGGGGCGACAAGCTAAGAAGGAGAGACATGGAACTTTCTACTGCATAATGAGGTAAGGCATATAAATACATGTCGCGTCCCACAGGAAGAGATTACTTCACTCCACTATGTTCCGCCCGCAATGACGCACCGGTCACCGGTTCCCAAAACGATTGCATCCGCCTGAGGCGGACACGGCGATTTAACGGTTTAACAAAGAAACCCAACTCCTATATCCGTCAATTGAATTAGGCGCTTGAATAATACGCAGAAAAACATCATGTGAGCCATGTAAATAGGCAAAGAAGAGCAAACCCTAAATCCGCCATTAGGCGGATAAGCGCGTTGGCCCGGCAAAAATGCGGGCCGGCCGGCGGCGGGAAAAGGGCGGGAGGA
>JAADEB010000001.1 GCA_013153655.1 Chlorobiota bacterium | reverse complement strand
ACCATGGACCATATTGCCAAGCAATTGGGTATGTCCAAAAAAACGCTTTACAAGTATTATGCGCACAAAACCGACCTGGTGCGCGCCGTAATGGAATATGTATTTGCCAAACTCTCCGGCCGGATCAAGGAAATTTGTCAAACAGAAAGCAATCCCTACGAGCAGTTTTTCAAAATCCGGAATGTGGTCATCGATATGTTGCGCAACACCACGGGGCATACCAATTATTATCAATTGCGCACATGGTATCCCGACATTGCCGAAGAATTGGAAAAGCGCAAGCGCCGCTCGTTGATGGAATGCCTGGACAACAACCTGCAAAAAGGGCATAAAGCGGGCTACTACCGTAAATCCATTGACGATGAATTTATCAAACGCCTCTACGTGGGAAGCTACCGCATGCTGATGGATAAAGAGCTGTTTCCGCCGGATGAATTTCCGCGTGATTATACGGGACATGAATTCCTTAAATTCTTCCTCTCGGCCATTTCCACCAAAAAAGGCCGCGAACAACTCAAACACATGGAAAAAAAATATAAATTATGATAAGGAAATCCTTTTTACGGATCTTGTTGCTGATGATTTTTCTCGGAGGAAACCGGGGAAACGCGCAGGATACTTTGCGTATCGGTGTGCGCGATGCGGTGCTTTATGCCTTGGACCACAATCCGCGAAGCTACAAGGCCGACAACGAAGTGCTGAAAGCCAAAAAGAAGGTGTGGGAAACCACCGCCATGGGCTTGCCGCAAGTAAGTGCATCGATCAATTATCAACAGTTTATCGATAAACCGGTGCAAATGATGCCGGCTCGCGTGTTCAATCCCAACGCTCCGGCCGATCAATACGTTCCCGTTTCTTTCGGGACGGACCAAAACATGAAATACAATATACAGCTTAACCAATTGATTTTCAGCGGTTCCTACATCGTCGGTCTGTATTCCTCGCGGGTGTATAAACAAATTTCGGAAAACGCACGCGACAAGACACGTCAGAAATTACGCGAGATGACCGTGCAGGCCTACGGCAACGCGGTGTTTCAAAACGCCTTTCTGCAAGTAATGGACAGCAACATTACGGCCGTACGTAAAAACCTGTACGAAGTCAAACAAATGTATGCCAACGGCCTGGTGGAACAAACCGATGTGGAACAACTGGAACTAACTTTGGCCGAATTGCAAAACCAAAAGGACTGGCTCGTCAAAATGCGCCGCACGGCCTACGAGATGCTCAACTACGTGCTGGGACGTGATCCCGAAGCGCCGCTCCTGCTTACCGACGGCCTGAAAGAACTCACCGACTACGCCATGGACCTTAACCTGACGGCCAAGCCTTTTGATCCGGAAGCCAATATCGATTACCAAATCGCACAAAACAAGGTGAAGGCAGGCAAACTCAAACTGCGCTTGCAACAAAGCAAATTCCTGCCGCAAATCATGGGCTTCTACAACTACGGCAAAACATCCTACGACAACGAATTTACCTTCTTCGACAAGGACAAAGCCTGGTACGAACAATCGTTTTTCGGTATCGGGATTCAAATTCCCATTTTCGGCGGATTGGCCAAGCACAAACAGGTGGGCCAAGCCAAATTGGACTACCTCAACGCCAAAGCCGATTTGGACGACACCAAACGCAAGCTGATGATCGATTACGAGCGGTTGCAATCGCAGTACGAACATGCCTTGAATCAAGTGCAATTGAAAAAGAAAAACCTGGCCTTGGCCGAAAAAATCGAGCGCAAGGAAGTGATCAAATACCGCGAAGGAGTGGGCAATTCGTTCCAACTCAATCAAGCACGCCTGCAACTCTACCAAATGCAACAGGCCTACCTGAAATCGGTGCTGGAACTCCTGCAAAAGAAAACGGAGTTGGAGAGTCTGCTTGGAGTTGTTGAATAGTTGAATAGTTGAAAAGTTGAATAGATTGTTAAACCGTTGAATCGTTAAACCGTTGAATCGATAGTGTTGACGGATGACAGGTGACCGGTGCTTTTTCGGGAAACGTGGAACGGGAAATGGACAACGGTTTTTTAGTGAAAGAGTTTTTTTAATGAATAATGAACAATGAATAATGAATAATGGAATTCGAGATGTCATTCCGAGGAAAGCGACGCAAGGAGCGGCGAGGAATCTCTTCCTTATTACTAATTTCAAATGAGATTCCGCACGTTCATTCGGAATGACAAAACGGAAAATATGAAATGAAAAAAATCATCAAGACATATAAAATATTAATCAATGAAATAACCGATTGCACGATTTAACGGTTTAACAATAAAAAGAGATTTCTCACATGCGTTCGAAATGACAAATTCCCAAAACCTAAAACCTAAATCCCAAAACCAAAAAAAATCAAACCAAATGAAAAAAATATTTACACACATGAAAAGCCATAGGAATCATATTGGGTTTATTTTTGTTATGGTGACGTTGCTCATGGCGGGAGCCTGCAAGAACGGCTCCCGTCAGCCGGCAACGGATTTGGTGACCAAACGAAAAATCCTGAAAAAACAAATCGACAGTTTGAAGAAGGAATTGGTCAAGGTGGAAAGGCAGTTGAAAGATACCGCCGCCGCCGAAATTCCTTACATCGAAGCCGATACGGTGCGGCCGGATGTTTTTGTGAAATACATCGAATTGCAAGGCAACATCCAATCCGACGGCAACATCAACGTGATGCCTGAATTTCAAGGCGAAGTGCTCAAAATCTACAAGAAACCGGGCGACAAAGTGCGCAAAGGCGACTTGATCCTGAAAATCGACGACAAGGTGTTGCGCAATCAATTGAGCGAGGTGCGCACGCAATACCGACTGGCTTTGGCCGCCTATACGCGTCAGAAACGGTTGTGGGATCAAAAAATCGGTTCGGAAATGGCCTATTTGAAGGCGCGTACCAACAAGGATGCCTTGTACCGCAAGCTGATTACCTTGAAATCGCGCCTCAAAAAAGCCGAAGTGCGGGCGCCTATCTCCGGCACCATCGACGATATTATGGTCAAGGAAGGCGAAATGGCCGGACCGGTGCGTCCCGTGGCACGTATCGTCAACCTGGACAAAGTGTATGCCGAAGCCGACGTATCGGAAAAATATTTGACCAAAATCCGGAAAGGAACGCCGGTGCACCTGTATTTTCCCGAACTGGGCAAGGAATTGGACGGCGAGGTGGGCTACACGGCCAATTTTATCCATCCCAACAACCGTACCTACAAAGTACGCATTTACCTGGACAACAAAGACGGCTTGCTCCGGCCGAACCTGACGGCACACATGAAAGTATTGGAAAGCCGCCGCGAAGGCGTTATCGTTCTGCCGGCGGACCTGATCATGGAAGACCGCGACGGGCGCACCTATGTGTTTGTTCTGGTGCCTACGGACAAGGAAGGCGTCTATCAAGTACAGCGCCGCTACGTGAAGCAGGGAGATATCTACAAAAACCGTGTATTGATCGAAGACGGCCTGCAAGCGGGCGACATCATAGCCGTATCGGGCGCACGTGGCCTCACCGAAGGCGACCGTGTACGGTTGATGCAAACGCAGGAACAATAATTTCCATTTAAACAAGCCAAGCAAGCGATGAAAAAGATATTTAAAGAATTCGGCCTGACCAATTGGGCCTTGAAAAACTACAACACGGTAAAGGTCATCATGCTCATCCTGATTATCGGCGGGATGTATGCCTATATCGATATGCCGCGGGAATCGTTCCCGGACGTGGCGGCACCGGAAGTGTTTGTCAGCACGCCGTATCCGGGCAACTCGGCCGAGGACATCGAAAACCTGATTACACATCCCTTGGAATTGGAATTCAAGAAAATCAAGGGCGTGGACGAGATCAAATCCACTTCCAAATCCGGTTTTTCGAGCATCGACATCAAGTTCAAATTCGACAAGGATCCCGACGAAGCCTTGGCCGACGTAAAGGACAAAATCGACGAGGTGACCGGCGACAAGGATTGGCCTTCGGACGTGCCTACGGATCCCATGGCCATGAAATTGGATTTCTCGGAAATGAAACCGATTATGAACGTCAATATTTCGGGAAATTATTCGCCGGACCGCTTGGAAGATTTTGCCGAAAAACTGCAAGACGAAATCGAACAATTGCCGCAAATTTCCGCCGCCGACATTCGCGGTGTGCAGGACAAAGAAGTGGAAGTGGCGGTGGACCTGAACGAGATGCTCAGCCGCAACATTTCGTTTCATAACATCGAAAATGCCATTAAGAACAACAACCTGAGCGTATCGGCCGGCGAAATCCGCGAAGGCGACATCCGCCGCAATATCCGCGTAAACGGCGATTTCAAAAACCTGGACGAAATACGCAACATCATCATTCGCAAGGCCAAGGACAAGGTAACTTACCTGAAAGACGTGGCCAAAGTGCGTTTCCGTCCCAAGGAAGCCGAAAGCTACGCACGCCAATTCGGCGATCCGGTGGTGATGCTCGACATAAAAAAACAAAGCGGCGCCAACCAACTGGAAGCGGCCGACGAAATCGAAAAAATCATCGAGCGCGCCAAGCGTACTTACCTGCCGAAGGATGTCCAGGTGACCATCACCAACGACCTGTCGGACAAAACGCGCCAACAGGTGTCGGACCTGGAAAACAGCATCATCATGGGCATGTTGTTTGTGATCCTCGTACTGATGTTCTTTATGGGCTTCCGCAACTCGTTGTTTGTGGGCCTGGCCATTCCGCTTTCGATGCTCATGTCGTTTCTGATTTTGCATTTGTTCGGCATTACGCTCAACACCATGGTGCTTTTCGGTTTGGTGCTGGCTTTGGGCATGCTGGTGGACAACGGCATTGTGATTGTGGAAAATATTTACCGGTATCGTGAGGAAGGTTTCGGTCCGCTGGAATCGGCCAAGTATGCGGTGGGCGAAGTGGCCTGGCCGATTATCGCTTCCACGGCGACCACTTTGGTAGCCTTTATTCCCTTGGCGTTTTGGCCGGGCATGATCGGAAACTTTATGCAATATCTTCCCATCACTTTGATTACGGTGCTCAGTTCGTCGCTGTTTGTGGCCTTGGTGATCAATCCCGTATTGGCCAGCCTCTATATGCGCATGGAAGGCAAGGAAATGAGTAATGCGGCCTTTTTCAAGAAAATCGCCTTGTATGGCTTTTTGGCCGTGGTGTTCTTTGTACTACGCTTTACGGTGGGCCGCCATAAGCCTTCGTTGGCCGGTTTGTTCAATGCTTTGGGACTGTGGTTTGTGATGGTGGTGATTTGGAAATTGTTGTACCGCTACGTGTTGGAAGATGCCATCCGCTCGTTTCAGGAAAAATTCCTTCCCTGGCTGGAACGGGCTTATGTCAACACCATTCGTTTTGCCACACGCGGCAAGAACGATTATTTGATCTTTTTCTCCACGGTGGCTTTGCTGATTCTCTCGTTTATCCTGTTGAAAATGTTTCCGCTCAAAACCTCTTTCTTCCCTGACACCGAGCCGAACCAGTTGTATGTGTATATCGAATTTCCCATTTCCACCGACATCGAAAAGGTCAATGAATTTACCAAAGAAGTGACCGAAAAGGTCCGCAAATATTTCCATGATCATCATTACGATTACCTGGTGGAATCCATCGTGGAACAAGTGGGCGAAGGAACGGCCGATCCGCGCAAAAGTTTTGTGGGCGGAAAAACGCCGAACAAGGCCAAAATCATGGTGGATTTTGTGGAATTCGACAAGCGGCGGGGCGTGAGTACCTCGGCCATTATGAACGATTTGCGCAAATTGATTCGCGGATATGCGGGCATCAAAGTGTCGGTGGACAAAGACCAACACAAGCCGCCTATGGGCATGCCGATCGAGATGAAACTCACCGGCGACGATTACGACAAATTGCTCGGCGAGGCCGTTAAAATCAAGAAGTATATCGACAATGCGCATATTCCCGGTATCGAAGATCTGCAAATCGATGTGGACAAGAACAAGCCGGAATTGGAAATCGAAGTGGATAAAGAAAAAGCCGGTGCCTTGGGCGTCAGTACGGGCCAAGTGGGCATGCAACTTCGTACGGCCGTTTACGGCAAGGAAATGGACAGCTACAAATGGGGCGACGACGATTATCCTATCAACGTCCGTCTCGACAGCCTGTACCGCTACGATCGCAATCGCCTTATGGACCAACGCATCGTATATCGCGACCAACAGACCGGCAAAATGGTAAGCGTGCCGGTATCGGCGGTGGCCGAGATGAAATCCAAAGCCACGTTCAGCGCCATCAAGCGTAAGGACCTCAAACGCGTGATTACGCTCTCGTCCAACGTGTTGGAAGGTTACAACGCCAACGAAATCGTCCAGGAAATCGGCCATTTGATGGATGCTTACACCATGCCGCCGGATATCCGTTATAGTTTCGAAGGCGAACAAAAGGAAATGAAAAAGAACATGTCGTTCCTGTCCAAGGCCTTACTTATGGCCGTGTTGATGATTTTCCTGATTTTGGTGACGCAATTCAATTCGCTTTCCACGCCGGTGATTATCATGATTACGGTGCTGCTGAGTATGATCGGCGTGCTGATGGGCTTGATTCTGACGCGTTCGGATTTTATCGTGGTGATGACCATGATCGGTATTATTTCATTGGCGGGCATTGTGGTGAACAACGCCATTGTGCTTATCGACTACACCTTGTTGACCATTAAGCGCAAGAAACTGGAAGCCGGTCTTCCGGAGGACGCCAAACCGGATGTGCGCATGGTACGCGAAGCCATTGTGGAAGCCGGGCGTACGAGGTTGCGTCCCGTGTTGCTCACGGCCATTACCACGGTGCTGGGCCTCATTCCCTTGGCCATTGGACTGAATGTGGATTTTATCGGTTTGTTTACACATTTTGAACCGAATTTCTACTTGGGCGGCGAAAACGTAGCCTATTGGGGGCCTTTGGCCTGGGCGGTGATCTACGGCCTGAGTTTTGCCACCTTCCTGACGTTGGTGGTGGTGCCGTCGATGTTTTACATTTATATGAAGAATACGGGACAGACGGTGAAGAAAGAGAAGTGATTCAAAATTTTAAATTTTCTAAAAATTTAATTTCGAAGACAAGGCTATAATTCCTTAATTACTGTTACCTGTTTAATTATCTAAAAGAGTAAAAGAGAGGGTTGATATGACTCTCTCTTTTTTCTTTTATCCAAATGCAATAGATTGGTTAGATTCAAAAAAGTTGTATATTTGCACCCGCAAAACATTTGAACTTATGTTGATTATACCGGTAAAAGAAGGCGAAAGCATCGATCGCGCGTTGAAACGTTTCAAACGTAAATTCGACCGCACCAAAACGATGCGTGAAATTCGCGAACGTATGCACTACACCAAGCCGTCGGTAAAACGCCGTCAGCAATTGTTGCGTGCACGTTATCGCGAGTTGAAGCGTCAGATGGAAGAATAAACTTCCGTCGGACATCAAGGATTTGGAAAAGCCGGGCTAATGTTTTAATTTAGTCCTGCTTTTTTATTTTATATATGTATATCGACCGATTTCTCACCTACCTGGCCAAGGAGCGTAAATATTCGCCGAAAACCGTCGAATCCTACGCCAACGATTTAAAGGAATTCGAAACCTTCCTGGCCGAGGTCCGTCGCAAGAAAATAGCGGAGGCCGAAACAAAAGACATTCGCCGCTGGCTGGTTTGGCTCCAATCCCAAGGACGCAAGCCGCGCACGGTAAACCGCAAGCTTACGGCCTTGCGCAGTTTCTACAAATTTCTTTTCAAAACGGGCAACATCGCCGCCAATCCCGCCTCGCCGCTCAAAGGCATCAAGGTTCCCAAGACACGTTCGGTGCCTTTGTCGGAAAAAGAAATGAATTTTTTGTTGGAAGATTTCCCTTTTCCGGACGATTTTTCCGGCTGGCGCGACAGGGCGGTTATCCAAACCTTCTACGACACGGGCATGCGCCGGGCCGAATTGATCGGCTTGCGCAACCGGGATGTGGACCGCAGCGCCGGGCTGATTCGCGTAACCGGCAAGGGCAACAAAGAACGCCGCATCCCACTCTTGGCCGACCTGGACCGTACGTTGCGGCAATACGAAGCTTTCCGGGACGCAAAATTCGGGCCGCAACCGGCGGATGCACCCTTATTCCTGACCGATTCGGGCCGAAAACTGTATGAAATGTTTGTTTATCGTCTGATAAATCGCTATATTAGCATGGTAAGCAACAAGGAAAAACGCAGTCCGCACATGATTCGCCACAGTTTTGCCACCCATATTCTCAACCGCGGAGCCGACCTCAACACCATCAAGGAGCTCTTGGGACACGGCAGCCTGGCGGCCACCCAACATTACCTTCACAGCGGACTGGCCGAACTCCAAAAAGTGTACCGCAACGCGCATCCGCGCAGCCGGAAGAAATAATCCGTTTTTTATTAACCCTTAAAACCAAAGCTATGAGATTACATTTTCATGCCGTTAACTTCGATGCCGACCAAAAATTGTTGGCACTGATCCAAAAAAAACTCGATCGCCTGGAAAAATTCAACGATCGTATTGTGGAAGGCGACGTGTACCTGAAAGTCAACAATACGGGAAAGGCCAACAAGACGGTGGAAGTAAAAATCCATGTGGCGGGTGAGTCGTTGGTGGCTTCCCGCGATGCCGAAACTTTTGAAAAAGCCACGGATTTGGTGTATGACGTCATCAAACGTCAGTTGCGCAAGAACAAAGAAAAACGCACGGGCAAGTAAAGCGTTTGCCGGACGGAATTAAAAATTTTATATATTTGTAACAATAACTCAAAAACTTACTATTATGAGCAAATTCGACGATGTTGTAAAAAAAGCGGCCGACCAACTGGCCAAAGTCGGTGTTAAGGCCGATGACACCCTCCTGCGGGCTATTGCCAAATCGCAAGGACCTTCCATCTACCTGCGCGACGCTTCGCTGGTTTCGTGCGGTGACGAAGCCGAACTCAAACGTGTGGAAGATAATTTCATCGTGAAAAAATTGGGCGTTACCGATTCCAAAGAAATTCAAAAAGTTTTGGACAAAACCTGCAACGCCTTCAAAGACATTCGTCAAAAAATGCGCGTGGCTTTCTATTACTATCTGGTAAAAGAATTGGGCAAAGAAGCCAAATTTGCCTAAGTCGCGAAACATTTTTGAACATAAATCGCG
>JAADEB010000134.1 GCA_013153655.1 Chlorobiota bacterium | reverse complement strand
CCACCTGCATCCAAAAAACCACGTTTCCCGTGTCCCATGCCATGTTTCCCAAAAAATACCCGCTGACGCACGGGTCCCTCGTGTGGCATGAAAATCTACGGGTTTTGGCATGATTTTTACCAAAAATCCCGCCAAAACCCTCGTCCTTTAAGATAATTCATTTCCATATTTAACCGGAGTTATCACACCGGCTACCGACACTGCGTCCCTCCGGGACTTTGCTTCGCTAAGCTTTGCTAATCAGCCCCTCTCGATTTAACGATTTAACGATTGTACGATTTAACAGAAATACCACGTTCCCCTTTTCCCGTTCCCCGTGTCCCGAAAAACAAATCCGTCATCCGTCACCGGTCACCGGTCAACATCATCGATTCCACGATTGTACGGTTTAACGGTTTAACAAAAACACCACGTTTCCCGTTCTCCGTGTCCCGTGTTCCGAAAACGAGATTTCTCGTCGCTCCCTTCGGTCGCTTCCCTCGAAATGACAACCGATTCCACGATTGCACGGTTTAACGGTTTAACAAAAACACCACGTTTCCCGTTCTCCGTGTCCCGTGCCACGAAAAAAGCACCGGTCATCCGTCACCGGTCACCGGTCAATATCATCGATTCCACGGTTGAACGGTTTAACAAATCTGTTCAACTCTTCAACTATTCAACAGAAATTCCCGATTCAACGATTTAACGGTTTAACGATTTAACGGTTCAACGATTTAACAAAAAAGCCCCCATCCAACAAAGATTTCGTATTTTTGAAAAAATTCCGAACATGAGCTACAAAGGACCCAAATATATCAACCGCGACATCAGCTGGCTTTCCTTCAACGAGCGCGTGCTCCAAGAAGCCAGCGACCCCAAAGTTCCCTTGCTGGAACGGCTGCGGTTCGTAGGTATTTTTTCCAACAATATGGACGAGTTTTTCAAGGTGCGTTACGCTAAAATCCAGCGCGTCAGCCAAGGACGCATCCCCGGTAAATCGCGCCACGAAATCCGCGAAGCCAAAAAATTGCTCAAACAAATCACCGAAATCGCCATCGCCCAGCAGGAAAAAATGCGTCGCGTTCGGCGCCAAATCATCGAGGAATTGCGCGACCACGGCATCCGCATCATCAACGAGCAGGAACTCAAACCCGGTCAAGGCGATTTTGTCCACCAATATTTCCTGGAAAAAGTCAGCCCGCGCCTGTTTACCATCGTGCTGAACGACTTGCCCGAATTTCCCATTATCAAGGACAGCTCGGTGTATTTGGCCGTCAAAATGCACAAAAAAGGTTCGGAAAACATCTATGCCCTCATCGAAATCCCTTCCGACGAATTGGGACGCTTTGTGGTGCTGCCCAAGGAAGGCGACACCCACTACATCATGCTCCTGGAAGACGTGATCCGCTACAATCTGGACGAAATTTTCAACATATTCGAATACGACGGCATCGAGGCGCATATCATCAAAATCTCCCGCGACGCCCAATTCGACGAAGATACCGACCAAACCAAAAGCATCCTGGAAAAAGTGTCGTTCTACATCCGCCAACGCCAAAAAGGCGAACCCGTACGCCTCATCTACGACCGCGCCATTGCCGACGACACCCTGCATTTCCTCATGAACAAAATGGGTATCGACGAGGACGACAGCCTCATTCCCGGCGGCCGCATCCACAACCACCGCGATTTTATGGATTTTCCCGATTTGGGTAAAAAAGAATTGCTCTACAAACCCTTGCCGCCGCTGCCCATCAAGGATTTTTCGCTCCGTGGCAGCATCCTGAAACAAATCGACGAGAAGGACCGCCTCCTGTATGCGCCTTACCATAATTATAAATACGTAATCAAATTCCTGCGCGAAGCGGCCCTGGATCCCAAAGTCAAAAACATCAAAATCACCATTTACCGCCTGGCCAAAAATTCGCAAATCGCCAACTCATTGATCAACGCGGCCAAAAACGGTAAAAACGTAACGGTGCAAATCGAGCTGCGCGCCCGTTTCGACGAAGCCCGCAACATTCAGTATTCCGAAATGTTTAAGCAAGAAGGCATTAACCTGGTATTCGGCTTTCCGGACATGAAGGTCCACAGCAAGATTTGCGTCATCGACCGTGTGGACGACGACGGCCAAATCCGTCGCTACGGTTTTGTAAGCACGGGTAACTTCAACGAAAAAACGGCCAAGATCTACACGGACTACACCCTTTTTACGGCCGATCAGGAAATTTTGGCCGAATTGGACAAAGTTTTCGGTTTCTTCGAAAAACCTTACCGCATTCCGCGATACAAACACATCCTGGTGTCGCCGCATTATATGCGTACGCGCTTCAACCGCCTGGTCAACGAACAAATCAAGCGCAAAAAGGAAGGCAAGGAAGCGCTTATCCGCCTGAAAATGAACAGCCTTTCGGACCGCGCCATGATCAACAAACTCTACGAAGCCTCCCAAGCCGGTGTGCCCGTACGCTTGATTATTCGCGGCATCAACAGCCTTATTCCCGGCATACCCGGCCTGAGCGAAAACATCGAGGCCATCAGCATTGTGGACAAATATTTGGAACATCCGCGGGTGTTCATTTTCGGACCCGAAGGCGAGGAAAAAGTCTATATCGGTTCGGCCGATTGGATGCCGCGCAACCTGAGCCGCCGCGTGGAAGTGGTGGCGCCCGTGTACGATGAAGAGGCCAAGCGGGAAATCATCGACACCTACGAAATTTCCTGGGCCGATAACCAAAAGGCACGCATTTTCAATGCCAAGCAGGATAACCGGTACCGCAAGGCCATAGGCGAACCCGTTCGTTCACAATTCGCCATTTACGATTATTATAAAAACAAATTGGAACAAGAAAAATGATACGCACCGAACAAGCGGAAATCCTCCTGCCTGCCATGCCGCGAGGTCTTCATCTGATTACGGCGGCGGTGGAGGAAGTGCTGCGGCAATGGAATACCGGTAGCGGCGTGCTTCATGTTTTTCTGAAACATACCTCGGCCGGCATTTGCATCAACGAAAACTACGATCCTTCCGTTCGTCACGATTTGGAACGCGCCTTGGACCTGCTGGCTCCGGAAAATGCGCCGTATTACACCCACACCCTGGAAGGTCCCGACGACATGCCCGCCCACATCAAAGCCATGCTTTCCGGTGTGTCCTTACACATTCCCGTTACGGACGGCCGGTTGAACCTGGGAACCTGGCAAGGGATTTATTTGTGCGAATTTCGCAACAGGGGAGGAAGGCGAAAGCTGGTGGTGACCTATACGGGGAAGTAGTTTTTTCTTTTAAATCGTTTAACAGGTCTGTGACGGCAAAGCACCATAGCTATATTGTTCTGCGACTTTGCCTGTTTTATTGAAATATTTCGGTAAAACACATAAAAACAATAATTTGCAACACATATTGCACGGAAATCTTATTTCGTATTTTTTTCTAAAATTATGAATATATTTTTATATTTGTTATATCATTATTCCCAAAGACTCAGAATATGAATAACTTTTATTTGTTTTTACTCTTCTATATCTTACCGTTTACTTATCTGACAGCACAGGATAACGGCAAATGGCCCGAAACACAAAACATTGAAGGTCGGCATTTAGAGCCCGTATCATCCTATTTTGATTTATACAATTTCGAAATAATTTACTATCAAAAAATCAGAGAGCTTTTAACCCGTGTGGACAGCAACTTTGTTTTAAAACTGCGTTTTCTGGTAATCCCCTCTTTTACACCGGAATATGTAATACAATTGGAATATAATAGAACCACCCGTAATTACCGCCTTCTCATGCGACAACCGGAAAAAAGTATATGGTATTCCCGATACGACTCCATTGATTATCAAAAAATAAACATTAAAGAACAAAGTGCAATCATCGATTCCGTATCGGCCAACAAGTTAATAATGCTTTACAAAACCGCCATAATGGATGCCCGGTTTAAGGAAAAAAAATATATGATACTTGATGGGACGAGCATATATTTTACCGTAGTATCCTTTTCCTCGACAATGACCGCCAAAACCACAAGCCCGCCCGTCAATACCCCAGTAGGAGAATTGATCAAATTAAGTGAAACTTTGGGAAACATGTTGGGGAAAGGAAAGACCCATATCCATTTTTCGAAAGATTTTAACCGTAGAATAGATGCTTTAATCAGGCGCTTCCGGAAAAACGATTAACTGATGACGATTAATGCTTTATTCCATAAAATCTATTTAACCATTTAACATTTACCGGAATCTCACGTTCCATATTAACCGTACACCACCAAAGGAGATGGTCATGGCATTCCGCAAATTTCCATGCCTCGCCATGACCGTTGGTTGTAGTACCGTGTTCCCGCCTAAGTCGAATACGGCGATTCAACGCTCAATAATAAAAGGACAAGGTAAAAGGCGAAAGGTTAAAGTGCGGCGAAGCCGCTAATCGATTCAACGATTTAACGGTTCAACGATTTAACAAAAACCAAATCCCAAATCCTAAATCCCTAAACCAGTTAAAGTTAAGGTTAAAGTTAAAGTATCTTTCCCGATTTAACGGTTCAACGATTTACCGATTTAACAAATCTATTCAACCCTTCAACAAAAAAATAACCGTATTTTTGTATAAAAAGAACCCGGAAATGAAAAAACTGTTCAAAATACTGGCCCTTATCCTTCTGTTCCTGATTGCCGCCGCGGTGGCCGTACCCTATTTCTACAAGGACAAAATCATCGCCGCCGTCAAGCGCGATATCAACCGCAACCTTACCGCCCGGGTGGATTTCGGTGACACGGATATGAGTCTCTTTCGCCATTTTCCCGACCTCTATGTGGAAATCGACGACATTTCCGTGATCAACAAAGACAGTTTGTTTCACGACATTCCCTTGGCCCGTATCGGCAAGTTCGGCCTTACGCTCGACCTGTCGGCCCTGTGGAAAGGCCGTAAGGAAATCAAGGATATCTACCTCGGCGACGCCGATTTTATGGTCTATGTGACCAAGGACGGCAAAGCCAATTACGACATCGTCAAATCCTCCGGCGATGAGGAAAACACCGAAGAATCCGAAGACCTGGAAATGCACCTCCAACACTACAAGGCCGATAACCTGCGCGTCCTCTACGACGACCGCTCCCTGGGAATGAAAATCTACCTTTCCGGCTTGCAACACGAAGGCGCCACCGACATCGACGGCGACCGCTACCTGCTCACCGGCCACAGCACCGCCGACACCCTGGACGTCACCTACGACGGCATCCGCTATCTCAAAAACACCCATGTGGATTTAAACGACACCATCCAAATAACCGAAAGCTTTTCCCGTTACGATTTTCGCGACATTTCCGGCAAAATCAACGACCTGCCTCTCTACTTCAAAGGTCTTATCCACATGAAGGAAAACGACGACATCGACATGGACCTGGCTTTCGGCACCCAAAAAGCCTCGTCCCTGGCCCAACTGCTTTCTCTCATTCCCGCGGAATACATGCCCGACATGCCGAAAATGGACATCAACGGTACCGCTTCGCTCGCCGGAACGGTCAAAGGAACCTACAACGACAAAAATTATCCCGGCTACCATATCGCCCTCGACGTGGACAAAGGACGCATCAAAGGCAAAGACCTGCCCGAAAGCATCGACCGGATCAAACTCAAAACCCGGGTGGATTTCCCCGGCGGCGCCCATCTGGATGCCACCGTTATCGACATGCCCGTGATAGCCTTCACCGTGGCCGGCAATCCCGCCGAAGGACGCCTGCTGGTGCGCAACCCCATGAGCGATCCGTTTGTGGATACACGCTTCAAAGCCGCCCTCAACCTGGGTGATTTCAAGAAGGCCTTGCCCATGAAAACCGTCCGCCGCCTGGAAGGCCGTCTGAAAACCGATTTTGCCGTCAAAGCCCGCGTGTCGGACATGGAACGCCAACGCACCGAACGCATCAAGGCCAAGGGTTATTTCAACCTGAAAGATTTTGTCTATGAGAACGACTCCCTACCCTATCCCGTCTCCGTCGCCACGGCCGAAACCTCCCTTACGCCTTCGGCCTGGAAACTCGATCGCATGCAATTGCAAGCCGGCCGAAGCGATTTCGATATCCGCGGCGAGATGAAAAATTATTTGGCCTATTTCACCGGCAAAGATTCGTCCCTAACGGCCCGCTTTACGAGCCGAAGCCGCCTCATCGACGCCAACCAACTCATGTCGGCCGCCGGCGACGAGGAATCCTCCGCCGACACCACCCAAATCAAGGCGCCCCGCATTCCCCGCAACCTGGACATCGTCCTGGAAGGCCAAGCGGACAAATTGTTGTATAAGGACATGAACCTGAGCGACACCAAGGCCAAAATCACCGTGGCCGGTGGCAAGGCCAACCTGGAAACCGTGCTCATGAAAGCCTTCGGCGGCCAAATCGCCATGAACGGCACCTACGACTCTTCGGGTGAACTCCCCTACACGGCCCTCAAACTGGACATGAAAAAACTCAATGTGGACCAAACGGCCCAAACCCTCACCTTGCTTCAACATTATGCGCCCATCCTGGAAAAAATCAAAGGTTACCTGGACATGGGATTGCAAATGGGACTGAACCTGGACGAAAACCTCAATCCCATCCTCCAAAGCACCGACGCCCAAGGCCAAGTGGCCACCGGTCAATTGCGTCCGCAAAACGTGAATTTCTTCAAATCCGCCGCCAACGTTCTGCAACTGAAAGCATTGGAAAATCCCGTGATCGACAAAGCCCAAGCCCGCTTTGCCATCGACGACGGCACCTTGAAACTTAAACCTTTCGATTTCAAGGTCAACGGCATGAAATCGTCCTTGGGAGGCAAAGTCATGCTCGACCAAACCCTGGACCTGGATTGGAACCTGGAAATTCCCGTGGAAAAACTCGGCGCCCAAGCCAACCAATGGCTGAGCCGCTTCCAAGGAGAATTGCAAAAATTGGGTCTCAAAACCGATCAAATCAAGACCGTTTACGTTACCCTGAAAATTTCCGGTGATATCCGTCATCCGAAAATCCGTCCCGTGTTCCGCCGCGGCCAAGGTGCCCAAGGCTTGGCCGAAACGGTGAAGGAAACCGTGGTTAGTACCGTGAAGGAAGAAGCCCAACAAGTGATCGACAGCACCAAGCAAGTGGTGGATCAAAAGGCCCAAGAGCTTATCCGCCAAGCCGAAGCCAAAGGCGACGAGCTGATTCGCCAAGCCGAAGAAGCCGCCAAACGCCTGCGCGCCGAAGCCGATCGCCAAGCCAAGGAACTGGAAGCCAAAGCCTCCAATCCCATCGAAAAATATGCGGCCCGCAAAGCCGGTGAAAAACTCAAACAAGAAGCCGACCGCAAGGCCAAGCAACTCATCGAAAAGGCCAAACGCGAAAAACAAAAACTCATCAACGAGGCCAAACGCAAGGCCGAACAACTCCGCCAAACCGACACCAAGCTCAAATGAACCGCACGCCCCGCATATTGATTCTGTGTACCGGCAATTCATGCCGCAGCCAAATGGCGCAAGGATTTTTACGGCAATTCTTGCCCGGCGCCACCGTTTACTCGGCCGGCACCGAACCCTCGGAGCGGGTGCATCCCCTGGCCGTGGAGGTGATGCGCGAGGCGGGAATCGACATTTCCGCCCACCGTCCCGAATCCGTGGAGCGTTACGTGGAAATGCCCTTCGATTACGTGATAACCGTTTGCGACGATGCCCGCGAAAAATGTCCCGTCTTCACCGGCGAGGTCCGTCACCGCCTCCATCGCTCCTTCGACGATCCGGCCGCTTTCCAAGTCCCTTATGTCCGGAAAATCGCTTTCTTTCGCCGCGTGAGGGACGAGATCAAGGCGTTTTGCTGGGATTTAGCGGAGGGAATATTAAATTGACCTTGTTTTCATTAAGAAATAACTTGCTTTATGATTCGTCATAAATTCTATAAACTTTTAATCATAATTTTTCTTTTCTTCGGATGTGACTCTGAAAATTCAACAAAAAAGACATTCGAAACTACATCTCATTATCTTCAACAATCTATTTCGTTTTCAAAAGAAAAGTCCGGCCCCATATTGCATCTTCACCTTTATGAAATGGCGAATTCTTTGAAAAATTCCGGACATCTTCAAGATAGCAGGTATATACTGAATTTATTAAAAAAAGACACCATATGCTTGGTTCCCATCGGT
The DNA here is from genome assembly GCA_013153655.1 of Chlorobiota bacterium. Taxonomy (GTDB): domain Bacteria; phylum Bacteroidota; class Bacteroidia; order Flavobacteriales; family Flavobacteriaceae; genus JAADED01. Next base: position 1,064 of record JAADEB010000134.1, on the reverse strand, counting down.
GATATGAAGTATATTGTTAAAGCCGAAAAGCCTGTTCTCCTGAAAAAACCTTTTCAAGCTGACAGAAAAACTTGTTTGATATTAACCAATGTTCAAATTAAACCGGATTATACGGAATATAATTTGATTCGTCAATGGAATTATGATACTTTGGGAAAAATAATTAAAGCCGGTCATGGTTGGCATGTTAAACAATTAGGTAGTAAATGGGAAATTAATTTCTTTGAAATTTGATAAAATGAACGGCTGCATCATTTTAAAATTAAATCATTTCGAAAATTTTATCCAAGCTTTTATACACCTCACCCTCGCTAAAACCTACGGACAATAATGGCTTCCCTGACCAAAACATATTCTACGGAAAAGCTGCAAGGCAAAATCTATACACCCGCTTTCATTATCGAGAAAATCTTGGATGATGCGGGTTATACCGGCAAAAATATTCTGGGAAAATCCATTTTGGACCCGGCCTGCGGCGACGGACGTTTTCTCGTGGAAATGGCCCGCCGGATCATAAAAGTATCCCCCCTTCCCGAACTCAAATCCCACTTGCAAAAAATCCATGGTTGGGATATCGACCCCCTTGCCGTTCAGCAGGCACGAAAAAAGCTCGATAGTCTGGTGGAACCTTTGGGAATCCGGGTCGATTGGTCGCTGAAAGTTCAAAATGCCCTGCACCAAACCGCCGAACCGGACTTGTTTAACCCCGAAGCGGAAAGCGGAAAATTTGATTTTATCGTAGGAAATCCGCCCTATATCCGCATCCAACACCTCCCCCTAAATGAACGCCGGTATATACAACGCCATTTTCGTTTCTGCCAATCCGGTTCAACGGATATTTTTATAGCCTTTTTCGAATTGGCACTGCGCCTTGCCAAAGATCACGGTACCATCGGATTTATTACGCCCAATACCTATTTCTACACCGAAACCGCGCGCCCTTTACGCCAATATTTGGTACAACAAAAGCTTATTCCCTAAATTTCTAAATTGAACCCTTCAACTCCATTTTTCGACCTTCGAGCATCAATTTTGAGGTGAATTTGGTTTTTTGTTGGACGTAA
>JAADEB010000130.1 GCA_013153655.1 Chlorobiota bacterium | reverse complement strand
GGTCATTGCGAGGCTCCGCCGCATAGGAATAAGCAAAGGAAAGCGGAGCCGTGGCAATCTCCTCCTACGGGACACGGGAAACGTGGTTTTTCTGTTGAAGAGTTGAAAAGTTGAATAGATTTAATAGTAAAAGCCATTAGCCGTTAGCCATTAGCTATTAGCTCTTGTATTGATTTTATTGTAGCAGTTTGTCATTCCGAGGGAAGCGAGGGACGAGCGACGCCGTGTCCACCTCAGGCGGGAGGAATCTCCTATTTCTGTTAAACCGTTGAATCGTTGAATCGTTAAATCGGTACTTTAACTTTAACATTAACCTTAACTAAGTCAAATAGTTGCCCTTGTCATTCCGAAGGAGTTTACGACTGAGGAATCTCCTATTTCTGTTAAACCGTGCAACCGTTAAATCGTTAAACCGATTTTTTCCTGTCGAACAGTTGAATAGACGGGTGACCGATGACCGATGAATAATGAAAAATAAAAACCCAAATCCTAAATCCTAATGCCTAAATCCCAAATCCCAAATCCCCAATCCCATTTCAATTAAATTTCATATTTTTATGAACCAAATAACAGAATTATGGCAACGGATGTCAAAAAAGATTTTAAGGTTAAGGATCTTTCGCTTGCGGATTGGGGTCGTAAGGAAATACAATTGGCTGAGCAGGAGATGCCCGGTCTGATGGCTTTGCGACGCCGTTATGCGGGGCAAAAGCCTCTCAAAGGAGCCCGGATCAGCGGTTCCTTGCATATGACGGTTCAGACGGCCGTTTTGATTGAAACCTTGGTGGAGCTGGGCGCAGATGTTCGCTGGGCCAGTTGCAATATTTATTCCACGCAAGACGAAGCCGCGGCTGCCATTGCCCAAGCGGGTATTCCCGTATTTGCCTGGAAAGGCGAAACCCTGGATGAATATTGGTGGGCCACCGAGCAGGCTTTAACCTGGCCCGACGGTTCGGGTCCCGACCTGATTGTGGACGACGGGGGCGATGCCACCCTGATGATTCACTTGGGATACGAAGCCGAGGAAAACCCCGGCATATTGAATAAGGAAGGGGAGAGCGAGGACGAGCGTGCCTTGTTGAAAAAATTGCGCGAAACCCTGGCCCGTGATCCGCAAAAATGGCACAGGATAGCCAAACGGGTGCGCGGGGTGTCCGAAGAAACCACCACCGGAGTGCATCGTTTGTATCAACGTTTCGAAGAAGGCAAACTTCTGTTTCCGGCTATCAATGTCAACGATTCCGTTACCAAATCCAAATTCGATAATCTCTACGGTTGCCGTGAATCCCTCATCGATGGTATTAAGCGGGGAACCGATATTATGATTGCCGGCAAAACCGCCATGGTGTGCGGCTACGGCGAAGTGGGGAAAGGGTCGGCCCAGGCCTTGAAGAATTACGGTGCCAAGGTGGTGGTAACCGAAATCGACCCTATTTGCGCTCTTCAAGCCGCCATGGAAGGCTATCAAGTGCTCACGGTGGACGATGTGGTGGACAAAGCCGATATATTTGTAACGGCCACCGGCAACCGCGATGTGATTACCATCGAGCATATGGAACGTATGAAAAACAACGCTATCGTTTGCAATATCGGTCATTTCGACAATGAGATACAAACCGAAAAACTCAAATCCTACCCCGGCATAAAGCGTATTCCTATCAAACCGCAAGTGGACAAATACGTCTTTCCCGACGGTCATGCCATCATCCTTCTTTCGGACGGCCGTTTGGTAAACTTGGGAAATGCCACCGGTCATCCTTCGTTTGTGATGAGCATGTCGTTTACCAACCAAGTGCTGGCCCAACTGGATTTGTGGCAAAGGGATTATGAAACAGGGGTTTATGTACTACCCAAAAAACTGGACGAAGAAGTGGCCCGGCTACATCTGGATCATTTGCAGGTGAAACTTACCCGCCTCACGCCCGAACAAGCCGCCTATATAAATGTGCCGGTGGAAGGTCCTTACAAACCCGGACATTACCGTTACTGATATTCATTTGGAATTACCAAAGCGGAATAGCTCCCCAAAATATTGATTTTTAAATCATTATTGTTGTTCTGCGCCAATACTTATGAGTTATTCGCCTTATTTTTGCGGCAAATAAATTGTATATTTGCCTTAAAATATGCAGCAAATATATTAGGATTCAATTGGCCGGATTCTTACTCCTCCTTCAAGCCCTTTAACCTGTCATCGATAATTCCGAAGACTTCATGACCTTCGGGTAGGAAATTTTTGTAGGCTTCTTTGGCCAGCAGGAATTGTTCCCGTGCCTTGGCCGTGTCGGATTCGCGCAGATAAAGTTGACCCAGGTAAAAATGAAGGTTGGCCGCCACCGAATCGTTGGCTTGGTACCGGCGCATCCGTTCTTTGAACAATTGTTTTAATTCATCCAAATGGCCGGTGGATTCGTAGAGGGTGGCCAGTTTGGAATAGGTGTAAGTGTTGAGCGGGTCCAGGTCGAAGAGTGCCTTGGCTGTTTTCAGGTGCTTGCGGTTGCCGGTTTGGAGATAAGCATAGGTAAGACCGTAGAGTACATCGTAATTTTCGGGATCGATTTTATAGGCGTTTTCCAGGTAGGGAATAGCTTTTTTCCATTGTTTTTGTTCCAGGTAGGCAATACCGGCCAGTCCGTATGCATCGGCTTTCATTTCGGGTTTTTGGTACAGCTTAGCCGCCGCCAGCGCTTCCCGGACGGCCTCGTCGTATTGTTGCATGCGAGCCAGCATATAGGCCAAGTTGTAATGAGCGGTGGCGTCGGAAGGTTTGATTTTTACGGCTTTTCGAAAGGCTTCGGCGGCCTTGTCATATTGACCGCGTGCATGATAGAGTTCGCCCAAAGCTTTATGGGTTTCCGCATCAAGGGGATTGATTTCCAAGGCCTTTCGGAAATAGGTTTCGGCCATATCCAGGAATTTTTCCGCATTTTCCACCATGCTACGGTAGCGGAAATAATAATCCATATAGTAACGTCCCAATCCTTTGTACAAGTCGGCATTGCGGGGATGTTTGGCCGCCAAATCGAGCAAAACCGAATCCACGGGAAAACGCACCAAAGTGTAATCACCGTTCCGGCCGCGTAATTGCTCCACGGTTTCGCCGGGTTCCAGGTCTTTCAGCCCGAAAAGTTGATGTTGGAAACTGACGAGAAAATAATTCAGTACGATATCTTCTTTTTTGAGCGCCACCTCGGGATTCCGGTTGTCGGGATCCTGTTCGTTCAATGTGTTGAAGGCCGATAAATATTTCTTTTGGCGAATGAGTTCTCCGGCTTTTTTCAAGGCTTCCTCCGGCTTCAAAGGTTTGTTTTGTGCATAAAGGCCGGGAACGAAGCTTATGAGGATGAGGATGAGGAAATAAATTATTTTTTTCATAGGAAAAATTCGGTTTAAATGTTCTGATTTTTTTGCTGATTTTAATTTATCAAATACCGTGCAAAAATCATAAAGAATTGAATTGTAATGCCTTAATTTTTATACATTGGATTATAAAGAACTCATTTTCATCGAGGGTTATCCTTTTTGATCTTCATTGGCGGTTTGCGGAGCCTTTTCCGCCCGATTGCGAATGGGAATACGTCCCAGCACCGTTTCACCGCCCCGCGTGGCATCGCCTATGACCACATATACGTCCGTATCCACCGGAAGGAACAGGTCCACTCGCGAACCGAATTTGATAAAACCCGCATCTTCGCCCTTGCGCACTTTCATGCCCGGTTTGGCATAATTGACGATACGCCTCGCGATGATTCCCGCCACTTGCCGGTACATCACGGGACCCACCAGCGGATTGTCGATCACCACGGTGGTGCGTTCATTCAGTTCCGAGGATTTGGGATGATAGGCCACCAGGTGTTTGCCCTTGTAGTAGCGGCTGTATACCACCGTTCCGTCGATGGGGTAGCGGGTGGAATGGACGTTGAGCGGCGACATAAAGATGGAAATTTGCAACCGGCGGTCCTTGAAATATTCCGGTTCGAACACTTCCTCCACCACCACCACGCGGCCGTCCACGGGTGCCACCACTTCGTTGGGTGCCGATTCGTGACTGCGGTCCGGAAAACGGAAAAACCAAATCACCAGCATCACCAACACGGCTGCTGCAAATATGAGCAAATAGGTCAGCCACTTGTATGGACTCAGCGCATCCACCGCCAGCGAAAAACCCGCCCATAGGAGAAAACTCCAAAGGATAATCCGGTAACCTTCCTTATGAAATCGGGGTCGGTTCATAGGCCTGCGGTTTCGGGTGACAGGAACTTAACCGTCAGTACGCTGAGGAAAAGGATAAAGGCGGTGGCCGTTGCGGTGAGCATAAAACTGTCGAGGCGGTCCAAGATGCCACCGTGTCCGGGAATGAGCGCGCCCGAATCCTTGACGCCCGCCCGCCGTTTGAGCCACGATTCCGTCAGGTCGCCCAGGGTACCCATGATAATCACCCACGACACCACCGGAATCAGTCCGTAGTAATGAGCCAACACATCGGTGGTCAGCCCCAATTCGCCGGCAAATCCTTGTCCGTTGTGAGGCAGCAGGCTTTTAAGAAAAGCCCAGGCCAGGAAGGTGATGACCGCTCCGCCCACCAGGCCTTCCACCGTCTTTTTAGGCGAAATACGGGGAGCCAGTTTGTGCCGTCCCAAATATTTGCCCGTCAGGTAGGCAAAGCTGTCGTATAGCCAAAGCGTAATAAAGATGAACAGGCCCGCGTAGGGAATGGTCATGTCCAGAAACAAAGCCGAAACAAAGGGAACCACACTCAGCGCCAAAGCCGTCGTAAAACGCAAAGGATGGACCTTGCCGCCCGCCACGGCCCAAAGATACACCGCCATGGCGATGCCCCATATGCCCCACAGGCTTATGGCCGGATCGGGGATTTTGTGATAGGCCAAATAGGTCATGGCATAGGGTAGGGTATATACCGCCGCCGCCCACCAAACGGCCGCCACGGCATATAAACGTCCGGCCGGCACATCCAGCAAACGCGCCGCTTCGGGAATGGCGAGCAGAACAAACAACGAATAAAGCACCCACAGCGGATACACCGTATGTCCCGTGGCATGTACGGCGTAGTAGGCCGCCAGAATAATGCCTACGTAAAGACTCCCGAAAACGATTCTTTTGCCCAGCTCATTCATAATGCAGAATTAGGTAAACTTTTTTGAAATCTTCGTCTCCGGGACGAAAGTGGGTATAGGTAACGATTTGTTCGGGATAACCGTTGCGAAAACGCCTGTTGATGCTACCCATGGCTTCGTGGGGGTCGTCCTCCAGTTGCGACGGCGTGGCCAAAAGTACGGCCGTACCCGGAAGCTTTTTCCAGGGAATGCCGCCCGTCTGATTGGCCGAAAGCATGATGCCCCCGCGGTTGCGAATCAGGTGCATCACGGGTGCAAAGAAAATATCGTTTTCCTTATCGAAATTTTGGGAAGAAGTGTAATCCGTGCCCGCCTTGCGCAGCACGTCTTCCACCGCGTCGTCAAACAACACGTAGCGTTCCTTTTCCTCTTCGTTGAGGATTTGCTTCAAGTAGCGGTAAATGTCATCCGTCTTTTCGGCCATGAGAAACAGACCGCCGTTGTCGGTAAAGCGCTTGACGAATTCCTCCAAAGGTGTCATTTCCGACCAGCGAGGTTCTTCCTGTTCGGGTTTGTTTTTCTTGCGTCCGAAAAGCCGGTCAAAGACACCCATATATGCGTTCATTACTTTTTACAAAGATATTTAATTATCCTTAACTTCCTTTTGGCCATTCTCTTGATGACCTTTGTCCTCCCGGCCGCCGCTTTGTTGGTCTTGTGCCTTTCCGGATTCGGATTCGGTGGCCGGTTTTCCGGTTTCCGCTTCCTTTTTACCGGTGGTTTCTTGTTCCGCAGGTTGGTCCTTTTTGTCCTTTTCATGCGGACGCGGCCCCAGGATTTCTTCCAAATCCTCACGGAAAATCACTTCTTTTTCCATGAGGCGTTTGGCCAGTTCCACCAGTTTGTCCTTATGCTTACGGAGAATTTCCAAAGCACGTTTATACTGTTTTTCGACCAGTTTTTTGATTTCCTCGTCGATGATTTCAGCGGTTTTTTCGCTGTACGGTTTGGTGAATTGCCATTCTTGGCCCGAGCTGTCGTAGTAGGTGATGTTGCCTATTTTGTCGTTGAGGCCGTAGATGGCCACCATGGCCCGCGCTTGTTTGGTCACTTTTTCCAGGTCGTTGAGCGCACCGGTGCTTACATTTCCGAAAATGATTTCTTCGGCGGCCCGTCCGCCCAAGGCGGCTGCCATTTCGTCATACATTTGTTCGGGTTCCACCAGCACACGCTCTTCCGGCAAATACCAGGCGGCTCCCAGTGATTGTCCCCGCGGCACGATGGTCACCTTCACCAGCGGCGAAGCATGTTCCAGCATCCAGCTCACCAAGGCATGGCCGGCTTCGTGGAAGGCCACCCGTTTCTTTTCCTTGGGGGTAATCACTTTGTTTTTCTTTTCTAATCCGCCGATGATGCGGTCGATGGCGTCCAGGAAGTCCTGTTTTTCCACCTTGTTCTTGTTTTTACGTGCCGCAATCAATGCCGCTTCATTACATACGTTGGCAATGTCGGCACCGGAAAAGCCCGGCGTTTGTTTGGCCAGGAGGTCCACATCCACGTCGTCGCCCAGTTTGAGCGGCCGCATATGGACCTTAAAGATTTCCTTGCGTTCGTTCAGGTCGGGTAAATCCACGAAAATTTGGCGGTCGAAACGGCCGGCGCGCAACAAGGCTTTGTCCAGGATGTCCACCCGGTTGGTGGCACCGATGACGATGACGTTGTCCGTGGAACCGAAACCGTCCATTTCCGTCAACAATTGGTTCAGGGTGTTTTCCCGTTCGTCGTTGGCGCCCGTGATGTTGGCTTTGCTTCGCGCACGCCCGATGGCGTCGATTTCGTCGATGAAGATGATGGACGGTGCCTTTTCCTTGGCTTTTTTGAACAGGTCCCGCACACGCGATGCACCCACGCCCACAAACATTTCCACAAAATCGGAACCCGAAAGCGAGAAGAAAGGCACGTCGGCTTCGCCGGCCACCGCTTTGGCCAGCAAGGTCTTACCCGTACCCGGAGGTCCCACCAACAATACGCCTCTCGGAATTTTTCCGCCCAGGCGGGTGTATTTGTCGGGATTTTTCAGAAAATCCACGATTTCCTTCACTTCCTCCTTGGCGCCTTCCAGGCCGGCCACGTCCTTGAAACTCACTTTGGGATGTTTGTCCTTGTCGTAGAGGCGCGCCTTGGATTTGCCCACGTTGAAAATACCCATGCCGCCGCCTCCGCCTCCGGAACCGGCCGACATGCGGCGCATCATGTAGATCCAGAAACCGATGAGCAGGATCCATGGCAGCGTGTTGACCAGGATGTTGAGCCAAATATCGCTTTCGGTCTTGAATTTATAAGTAAAAGGTATGCCCTCTTGCTTGGCTTTTTCCAGTTTTTTCTCAAACAGTTGCAAATCGCCGATTTCGAAGGTGTATTGCGGTTGTTCGGAAGCAAAAAAAGCTTGTGTGGGTTTCAATTTCTTGAACGGCTCTTCCTTCAAGGCTTCGTCGGTCAGGTACACGTGTGCCACATGCTTGTTGATGATATCCACTTCCTTCACCTTGCCTTTGTGGAGCAGGTCGAAAAAGTAGTCGATGGTGATATTACGGTCGTAGGCGCTTTCCGGACTTTGGTAAAAAAACATCCATATTCCGAAAAACAGAATCGAGAGCAAAAACCAGCTTCCGTAGTTTTTCGGCGAGCTTTTGGGGTTTTTGTCGGGTTTTTTATCGGGTGTATTCGGTTTATTCGTTTTATTCATCATTGTTCGGTTTTATCGTTTCGGCGTCTTCCCACAGGCTTTCGATGTCGTAGTATTCCCTCACGGGACGTTGAAACACATGGACGATCACATCGCCGTAATCCAGCAATATCCATTCGGCCAGGCTTTCGCCTTCCACGCCCAAAGGTTTCGCTTTCAGGTCTTTGGACAACATTTTGCGCACATTGTCGGCAATGGCTTTCACCTGCACGTTGGTCGTAGCGTCGGTAATGACAAAATAATCCGCAATGGTGTTGTCGAATTTTTTCAGGTTAATCACGGTGGTATCGTTTCCTTTCTTGTCGTCGATACCTTGCAGAATCAGGTTCAATTTTTTGTTCTTCAATGTCCTTTTGTCGGTTTTTGGCATATAGTACAAAAATACGAATTAATTTTGGTTAATAGCAAAAAGCATGCCGTTTGATTTTTATCCTTCCCCGGCCTTTTTTTCGGTATTTTTTTTTGATGATGATTTTAAGGCGCGTCCCTTCCCCGGAGCCCATCACCGTTCAACCATTCATGAATATTCCAATACCCAACTCCCAATACCCAAATCCTAAATCCCAAATCCCGTTCATAAGCCCCCAAAAAGGTATATGCCAAGCAAATAAATTCCGAATTAAGTTTTTATGGCGCGTCCCTTCCTCCGGCCCGCCCGCAGGGCCGCGGGACCGGGTGCTCCGCTAATAGGTCGCTCGGGTCTGCTCTCGGCCGGCATGCGGCGTGCGTGGGGCTTCCTCCGGTCGCCTCCGCCGCCGCGCCGGACCTTCGGCAGCCCCTTCGCGCCCTGCCGCTACGCCCCCTCGCCCGGCAACCTGTTCACCTGTTTTATGGGATGGAATGTTTTGAATTTCCCGTAATTTCTATAAACATGTCATCCCTACGGGCTACAAACATGTCGTCCCTAGCGGGACTTAGTGGTATTTTTTTTCCTTTTCATTTACCAACATTTCGTCCCTACGGGCTACTACAAACATGTCGTCCCTAGCGGGACTTAGCGGTATTTTTTTTCCTTTTCATTTACCAATATGGCGTCCATACGGGAATAATGCCACACGAAGGGATTCGTGCGGCAGCAAAGGATAAGACCTGGAAGGATTCCAAAACCTTCCAGGTCTCGTTGGATGATCTAGCAGATGCAGGAAGAAACCTGGAAGGTGCTTGGAGACCTTCCAGGTTGGGGGGATGGTGTGTTTTTTTGTAAAGTAAAGACGCCCAAATTGGGCGTCTTTACATGACAGGATGCATGCGGCAGCGGTTTGGGGTGAGCTTCCTACCCACCTTAGGCGGACACGGCGATTCAACGATTCCATCCGCCTGAGGCGGACATGGCGGTTTAACGCTCAATAATAAAGGGACAAGGTAAAAGGTGAAAGGGTAAAGTGCGGCGAAG
>JAADEB010000004.1 GCA_013153655.1 Chlorobiota bacterium | reverse complement strand
TAGGCCGAACCCATGATCAAACTCACAAAGATGATGATACGGGCAATGGCATCCAGGTGATCGTCCGTTACGTATTCATGCAGTTTATAGACTTTTCGGATAATAATCATGAGGGTAAGCACCATGGCGAAACCGGAGAAAATAGCACCCACCACAAAGAAGGGCGGGAAAATGGTTTCGTGCCAACCCGGGAGAATCGAAGCCGAAAAGTCGGTGGATACGATGGAGTGTACGGAGATTACCAGCGGAGCGGCCAAACCACCCAGAATAATCACGGCGTCTTCGAAGCGGCGCCATGCTTTCAGGTGGCCCACAAAACCAAAACTCAGCACATGGAATATCTTTTTCTTAATGCCGGTGGAACGTTCCCGTATGGTGGCAAAGTCGGGTAACATACCCATGTACCAGAACAGGAACGAAGTGGTCAAATAGGTGGTGATGGCCAAAACGTCCCATAGGAGAGGGGAGTTCCAGTTAACCCATAATCCTCGTGAGTTGGGTCCGTAAGGGAAGATAAACATTTCATCCCAAGCACGTCCTACGTGGATGGCAGGAAATAAACCGGCGGATAAAACGGCAAAAATGGTCATGGCCTCGGCGGCACGGTTGATGGAAGTACGCCATTTCTGACGCAATACCAACAGGAAGATGGAAAAAGCCGTACCGGCGTGACCGATACCGATCCACCATACGAAGTTGATAATGGCCCAGCCCCAGGCGGTTTGGTTGTTGTTGCCCCACATACCGATTCCTTTGGCAATGGTGAGGGGAACATAGTAACCCAAACCGATGAGCATTAATACGGTAAAGATAATAAAAGCAATCCACCACCATGTAGGGGCATTATACCAGTGTTTTTGAGATTCCTGATGGCGCAGCACATCCGCGGTAATGTCTCCATATGACTTGTTACCCAGAATGAGTTCGCCACGAACTGATTTTTTATACATAATTCCTTAGTTTTATGCGTTATGATGTTCGTTGTGTGCGTTTCCTTCGTGTCCTTCGTGACCTTCGGCTTCCAGGCCGAAATCGAAGGCCACCTTGTCCTTGTTACGCACTTTGGTCATATATACCACACTCGGCAGGGTGTGTAATTCTTCCAACAGACCGTAGGAACGGTCGTCGTCGAACAATTTGACGATACGTGAATCCTTCATGTTGGTATCGCCGAATACAATGGCTTCCGTAGGACAGGCTTGTTCGCAGGCCAATTTGATTTCTCCGTCTTTGAGTTGGCGGCCTTCGGTTTTGGCTTTGAGTTTGCCTGCCTGGATACGTTGCACACACATGGTACATTTTTCCACCACACCGCGTTGGCGAACCACCACGTCGGGGTTGAGTACCATACGTTTTACTTCGTCGTTGAACAGGTAGTTGTAATCGCCGCCTTCCACGAAGTTAAACCAGTTGAAGCGACGTACCTTGTAGGGACAGTTGTTCATACAGTAGCGCGTACCGATACATCGGTTATAGGCCATACTGTTGAGGCCTTCCTTGGTATGCGGCGTGGCGGCTACCGGACAAACATTCTCACAAGGCGCATTGTCGCAATGCTGACACATCACCGGTTGATGAACCACTTCGGGGTTTTCGGCGATAGGCGAATAGAGTTTGTTTTCTTCCTGTGCATAGTAGCGGTCGATACGCAGCCAGTGCATGATACGCTTGTTGCGTACCTCTTCCTTGCCTACGATGGCAATGTTGTTTTCTACCTGACAAGCGATAATACAAGCCCCGCAACCGGTACATTTGTTGAGGTCGATGGCCATGCCCCAGTGGTGTCCGGGATAGTCATCGGGATTGTAACCGTATTTGTAGAGCGTAATTTTACTGAGCTTTTTCTTGTAATATTCGTGTTTTTCGTTACCCGATTTGGGATCTTTCATCCAATCCTTCAAGGTGGTTTCGCGCACGATGTCGCGACCTTCCATCACGTGATGGGTTTGGGTGGAGGCGATAGGGTAGGTTTTTCCCGTTTTGCTCACCTTGACGGGGATGCGGTTGTAGGTACGCAAGCCTTTGTGCTTGGCTATGAAGCCGCTTACGGATTGGCCGATACCGTCACCAACCGGACCGGCACCTTTGCGACCGTAACCCAGAGCGATACCGATGGTATCATCGTCCTGTCCGGGTTGGATCACCACGGGCAACTCCACGGTGAATTTACCGTCGGTTACTTTGACCACGTCTTCCTGGTTCCAACCTTTGGCCTTGGCGGTTTTGGGCGAAACGGTAACGTAATTGTCCCACACCACTTTCGTAAGCGGGTCGGGCATTTCCTGTAACCAAGGGTTGTTGGCATATTTGCCGATACCCATGGACACCTTTTCGTAGAGAACCAATTCGGTGCCGGTGGGTTTTTGGAAAGAGGTCAATGCCGAAGCATTGGCGGCTATATAGGCCAAAGGATTACCCGGGACTTGACTTTCGGTTATTTCTTCCTTGGCTTGCTCTTTACCGTCTTTTTTCTCTTCGGGTTTTTCTTCGGTTTGTGCGACGGAACCGGGTTTGATTTCCACGATACCGTTTTGGAGCGAGGTTACCCAAAAATCATCGAAATCGGCATAACCCGTTACCGAAGGATAAAGGTTTTCCTTCCAGTAATTTTGAATAAAGCCGTGATAATCGCCTTCCACACCGGCCCATTTCATGAGGCTTTCCTGCGGTTGGCGGGTATCCCAAAGCTTGTTGATGGCCGGTTGTTGGAGCAGATACATGCCTGTGTAGGGTTCTGCGTCACCCCAGCTTTCCAGGAAATGACTGTTGGCCAATGCGTAAACGGTATGTTGAGCCGTTTCGTCGAGGCGTTCGGTCATGGATACGGACAAGTCGAGTTTTTTCAGTGCGTCCGTGAATTTTTTGTCAAGACCGAATTCGTAAACAGGGTTGATGTTATGCAAAATCACACCGCCTGCTTGTCCGCTTGCGATGGCATCGAAAGCGGCGGATGCTTTTTCGTCGTCACCTTGACGGAAGTTGAACGAACGTTCGGTATCGATGGTTTGACCGTAATTACCCAGCATTTGGTTGATACCGGCCACCAGGGTTTGGATGGCTTCGTCGTTGGTGCCGGAAACCACCAGGGATTTGCCTTTGGCGGCCAGGAGGTCTTTTACGGTTTTGTCGATATTGATTTTACAATCCGGCGCACCGGCGAGGGTTTGATTACCCGTGGCCGAAGCAATGGCATTATAGAGTTTGACAAGCAATTTCTTTTCCTGAGCCGGTTTGATGGGCGTACGCTCGTCGGCGTTGGAGCCGGTGAGGCTCATGAGGCTTTCGAACTGGTAGTGTTTGGACATTTTCTTTTTGCCGCCGGTCAGGTCGCGCGTTTTGGCATATTGAGCGGCAAATTCCACCGGCGAAAGCCAAGTACCCAGAAAATCCGCATTGACGCCTACGATAACGTCGGCTTTGTCGAAACGGAAACGGGGAACGGCTTGTTTGCCGAAGAGGTTTTTATGCGCTTTGGCCAAGGCCGTATAGGAAACGGGGTCCACTTGTACCACTTCCGTATTGGGGTATTTGGCCTTGAAGGCATCCAATACTTTGTTGAAAGAAGGCGAAGCGATGCTGGAAGTGATGAAGTAAACTTTTTTGCCGGAAGCGGCCAACTGGTCCAATTTGGCTTTGATTTCCTTGTCCACAACGGACCAAGAGGTTTTTTTGCCGTTTTTCAAAGGATGTTGCAGACGGGCCGTATCATAGAGGTCCAATACGGCGGCTTGGTGCCGGGCGCTGGTACCGTTGAATTTCACCATATCGTTGGGTTCCAACTTGATGGGACGGCCGTCGCGCACTTTGGCCAAAAGTGCCCCGAATTCGTAACCGTCGTTCATCACGGTGGCGTAATAATCCGCTACGCCGGGGGTTACGTTGTCGGGACGTACCAAATAAGGAATGGCCTTACGAACGGGTTGTTGGCAGCTGGTGGCCGCTACGGCATAAGCCGTGGAAAATCCGAGTAATTTCAGAAAATCGCGGCGATTGGCCTTAAAACGGTTTTTGATTTCTTCCTTGGTCAGCCCGTCGGTGGGGAATTCCACGCCGGGGTCCAATTGCTGTCCTTCGCGGATGAGCTCTCTTTCTTCTAAGCTTCTCCAATATTTTTTCATAATCGATACTTTTCGATGTTATACATTATATATTAATAATGACACGAGGAACAATCCTGTCCGCCGATGTCTTTTACTTTGGGTTTTTCACCCGGGTTCAGGTGAAATTTGTATAAAGCGTAATACTGATTGTCGGTGATGATGTTACGCTCGCGGTGACAATCCAAGCAGAATTTCATGCTCAGTTCTTTATATTCCACCACGCGGTCCATTTTTTCCACCGGTCCGTGACATTCTTCACAGTCCACATTACCGGCTTGTACGTGTTGGGCATGGTTGAAGTAAACATGATCGGGCAAGTTGTGAACCTTGATCCATTGAATGGGTTTGCCCGGTTTATCGTATTGACGCGTTTTGGGGTTGTAGCCCAAATAATCGTAAATTTTTGCGATTTCCTGGGTTCCGGAATTTTTTCCTTTGTTGACCGTACTGTGACAGTTCATACAAACGTTGAGACTGGGAATGCCGGCATGACGGCTTTCGCGAACGTCCACATGGCAATATTCACAGTCGATTTTGTTTTGGGTAACGTGTACCTTGTGCGAAAACCATATGGGTTGCACCGGCGCATAACCTTGCTGACGGCCCAAGGCGCGTGCTTCCCAATAAGTGATGTAGGAAATCACACCGAAAGCAATCAAAGCCGCCAGTTTGGAAATGTTTTTCACGACTTTGTTCTTCCCTTTGATTATTCCTCCCATGGCCAGGAGGAAAACCACCACGGAAATCCAAAAAGGCACCGCATTCATCCCGCCGAATCCGGGTCCGATGTTACGGAATTCGGGGTTGATTTGGTCGTAAGAACTTCTGTCCTTGGCGGCGGCCTTCTTAACCTGTTTCGTGCTCGATTTACCGCCCTCGGCAGGGGGGGCAATACGAACTATGCCGGACATGCCGGCATTATCCATGTTCGTGTACCCGTAAGACGGTAAATGAAAAAGCATCGACACCATCAGAAGCAGTAGAAAATGTTTCCAACCGCTTGTCCTTAATAATGCATCTTTCATAAGTTGAGTATTAATTTTTTCGATTCTCGATTGATTTTGAAAACGGCACAAATATATGAAATGTTTATGATGATTTTCAGTTTATTTATAATTTAGAATCAATTTAAATAAGAAGATTAATTGACGTATGTCAAATCTTTTAAGAGAAGTAAAAATTTTAACTTGGATTGGATTCTTGGATTGTATTCAAATATATGCTTTTATTGAAAAATGAAGTATATTGATTAAGGATTGGACAGACATAAAATAAAAATTCTAAATTCGTTCCCTGTTTGATAAGTTCAATGGTAGGCTAAATAAAGAGAGCCCTCGGAGGGAATGGGTGCAGGGAAATATGTTTTTGCATGATATTCTCTGCGGTGGCGATACGGTTCGGCGGGAGGATTCAGTAAATGATTTTTTGTACCAAGACAGACAAACATCCATAAAATTATTTAATTCTACCATAGTGCAATAGGACCGGTAAAGCGTGTTTTTCGATAAAATAATATTAATTCCCGCCCTTGATATTTACATGTTTCATAAATCCGGGAGGAGAAAAGTTGCCGGGTTTTTGCCGGGGAAATGTAGCATATAAGTTATGGTTTTTATATTTCCATAGGATTCGGATATAGTCACTAAAAAATGAAAAACGGCTTGCGGAAAACAGATTATGTCGACATGGCGGGCAAGAGGGTTTGTAGTCCCTTATATCTGGAAATACATATATAAACCCAAACGGACGGAAGACCCGATAGGGGCTTGCCGGCCGCCGGGGGAGACGGACGGCGACCGCCGGCCGGCTCCCCCGGTGCGAAGGGAGACCCGTGCAAGGACATTCGTCCGCGCACGAGGGCTCCCGGAGCCGCCGAAGGAAACCCTCGGGGCAGGAGAAAGGGAAAAGGAGCAAGCTAAAAGTAACGAGTGCCGTTTATTGCCGCATCCGTATTTTACCGTACCGTCACCTTGACCTTTGACCGTTAGCCTTGCTCCTTGAAGCGGGAAAGGGGTTCCGGAGGCGTTCCGCTAAAAAAAAACGGCAAACCCGGAGCTTATGCCTCGGAGAAAAAGAAAATCCGAAGGAAAATACGCCGGAAAATTTTGGGTTAATTTACAAAGGGATGTGTCAAACAAGCGTTGTTTTTATATAATTTGCTGTATGCCATAAAAATACACTTTTGGAAAAGGGAAGGTTGGTTTTTCTGAGGGAATAACCTAAATCCGCCGCGAGGCGGATAAGCGCGTTGGCCTGGCAAAAATGCGGGCCGGCCGTTTGGCGGGAAAGGGCGCAAGGAAGCATATTTTTGCCTTGATTTTTTGGTTCTTTTTTATCAAGAAAAAAGAACAAAAGCATATAAGTTTGTAGTAAAGTGAAGATGTTAATAAAGCGTCAAGTTGAATGCGCATATAATTCCGGCACATCAGGAAGCCAAAAAACCATAATATTTGAAAAAAACGGAGTGGGAAGGTTGTTTTTTTGAAAAGCAAGTTATATTTTTGCTCATGGACAAGAGAAAAACATCCGGACCGAAAAAAATCGTCATTACCGGGGGTCCCGGTACCGGTAAATCCACCGTCATTAACGAGCTGATACGCAGGGGCTACAACGCCATGCCGGAGGTGTCGCGCGAGGTGATTCGCGAGGCCAAAAAGCAAGGCATCGACCAGCTTTTCCTGACCGATCCGCTGCTGTTTAGCAAAAAACTCATCGAAGGGCGCGTGCGCCAATGGGAGGAAGCGCAGCAAATGGACACGGACCTGGTGTTTTTCGACCGCGGTATTCCGGACGTGCCGGCCTATATGCGGTATAGCAAAACGCCTGTGCCTGAGGAGTTTATGGAATATTGCCACCGGTATCGCTACAACCAACCCGTGTTTATCATGCCGCCGTGGCAGGAAATTTATGTAAACGATTTCGAGCGCTACGAGAGTTTCAACCAGGCACAGTTGATACACAATCGCTTGGTAAACATGTACATGGAGTTGGAATATTTCCTGATTTTTGTACCCTTCGGCACGGTGGAAAAACGTGCCGATTTTATTTTGGACGTTTTGGACAAATATGAATGATCCGTTCCGGGCTATCCTGAAAAAATATTGGGGCTACGATTCGTTTCGTTACCCGCAGCGGGAGATTATCGCCGAAGTGGTTTCGGGGCGGGACGTGCTGGCCGTGTTGCCGACGGGTTTCGGCAAATCGGTGATCTACCAGGTGGCGGGCATGTATATGGGGCGGCTTACGGTGGTGGTGTCGCCGTTGGTGGCTTTGATGGAAGACCAAACCGCCTCCTTGATGCGCCGCGGCATTAAGGCCATGGCGCTAACGGGTAGCCTGTCGCGGACCCGCTTGCGCGAAGCTTTGGAAAACCTGCGTTACGGCGGTTACCGTTTCCTTTTCCTGTCGCCGGAGCGGCTCAAAAATCCATTGATACGCGAGCATTTGCCGCATTACGATATAGGCCTGATGGTGGTGGACGAGGCGCATTGCGTGTCGGAATGGGGGCATGATTTCCGGCCTGAGTTTTTGGAAATCGGAGATTTCCGGGCTTTATTGGATCGGCCGGTTCCCATGCTGGCGCTTACGGCCACGGCGCGTCCCGAAGTGCGCGACGACATCGAGCGGCAATTGCGCATGAAGGATCCGGCGCGTTTTGTGTTGTCGTTCTACCGGCCGAACATTCGTTATGCCGTGCGGCGTACGGCGGACAAAGCCATGCATTTGTACGAATTTCTCAAACCGGGCGACCCGGCGGTGGTGTATGTCAACACGCGCAAGCGGGCGCAAACGGTGGCGGATTATTTGCGGCGGCGCGGTTTGGCGGCCACGGCTTTTCACGGCGGAATGACGGCGGATGAAAAAAGCGCACGCCTGCGGGATTGGCTCGATAACCGCATTCCGGTGGTGGTGGCCACCAGCGCTTTCGGAATGGGAATCGACAAGCCGGATGTAAGGCGCGTGGTGCATTTCGACGTACCGTGGAGTCCGGAACAATATGTGCAGGAAAGCGGACGGGCGGGTCGCGACGGATTGCCTTCGGATTCGTTGATCCTGTACGACGGGACGGATTTCGACACTTTCGAGGCCATGCTCCGGTGGCAAACGCCTTCGTTTGAGTCGATACGCCGCTTGTACGGCCGGCTCATGGGTCTGTGGCATATGGCACCGGGCGAAGGCGAAGGGACGCGCCACGAAACGGATTTGGAAGCTTTGGCACGGCGCATGGGCATAGGCGTTTATGCGGCATACAACATCATCGGTATTTTGGAAAAATACGGTTTGCTTCGCCTGGACCGTGAGGCCAAACGTCTTTCGCGGGTGCAGATACTCAGCGAACCGCACCTCCTTCGTCAGCATTTGGATGGCATGCGTGGACGCGGGCGCCATTGGAAGGTGTTGGAACTCCTGGCGCGCTCCTATCCGGAAATCTTCGACGGAGAGGTAAAAATGCGCGAGCATGACCTGGCGCGCAAATGGGATTGCCGTACCGAGGACGTGAAGCGCCACTTGGAACTACTGGCGCGCCAAGGTTGGATAAGCTACGAAACCGGCGAGGGCAAAACCGTCCTGGAAATGACCATGAACCGCGACGATCATTACCTGAATATGCACCGCAAGGCCATAGAAAGATTTATGGAAACCAAACGCCGAAAGGCCAAGGCTGTGTGGGATTACCTGGAAACGAAAACGTGCCGGGTGCGGTTTCTGAAAAAATATTTCGGCGAGCCGGAAGGCGAGCCGTGCGGCCGGTGTGATAATTGCCGGCGCGCTACAATAAAAACGGTAGGAGAGGCAGAAAAGAAAATCTTGGCATTGTTGAAGCATCAATCCTGTGCGGACTATAAGACGCTATGGGGCGAAATTCCCGATAAAGCTTTGCTGGACCGGGCCTTGAAAAGGCTTTTGGATCGCCGGCTGGTGGAAATGGATAGCGGGCGGAGGTATTGTTTGCGGGGGAGTTAGGAGTTGGGTGATTTTGTTGAATAGTTGAATAGTTGAATAGTTGAAAAGTTGAATAGATTTGTTAAACCGTTAAATCGTTGAATCGTTAAATCGATAGTTTTGACGGATGACGAGTGACCGGTGACCGGTGCGGTCATTGCGAGGCTCCGCCGCTTGGAAATAAGCAAAGGAAAGCGGAGCCGTGGCAATCTCCTGCTGTGGGACA
>JAADEB010000100.1 GCA_013153655.1 Chlorobiota bacterium | reverse complement strand
CCCGATGAAGAAAAATACATCGATGATGCGGAACTTTATGACCAATACGGTGTCAAAATCGCTGATCTTGTCCCCGAAAATAACAACAAAGAAGTTCGTGTTCCCGATTCACAATCCGGTACCGTCCGTATTGTAAAAGTGGTCTCACGTGACGGCAAACTGGCAAGAAGACTTATTATTGTAAATTAGTAGCAAGCGAATTTTCCTACTCCCTTTAAAAAAGACCGTCCTTGTGGCGGTCTTTTGGCTTTGAGTCTATCAGGTTTTTGAAACGGTGACGTTCGGAAAAAGGGGTTTAATTAGTGAAAAAGTGAAGGAGTGAGGGAATGTAGCATCACCAGGCCCGGGCGATGAATGATAAAAAATGAACAATGAACAAATTTTATGAGTGAGATAGTGATTTAGTGCATAGTTAAAATGACGGATGACCGATGACCGATGACCGATGACCGAGGCATATTTTCGGGAAACGGGGAACGGTTTCTTTTAGTCAAAGAGGGAAAGAGTGAAGGAGTGAAGGAGTGAAAGAGTGAAGGAGTTATCAGCATTGCCGTTTATCGGTTTAACGGTTCCACGATTTAACGATTTAACAAATTGAGAACCAATCTATTCAACTCTTCAACTATTCAACTGTTCAACAGAAATAACCGGTTCCACGATTTAACGATTTAACGATTTAACAAAAACAAAATTATTACCCAACGGCTATAAAGCAAGCGCTTAATCCAATCCGTTTTTTAATCGTTCATTTATTCAAATCCTTTTGTGTAAATTGCATATCCAAAAAAGAAAACGATCATGAAAAATCGTGCATTGTTTATCGTGGATGTACAAAACGATTTTTTGCCCGGCGGCGCATTGGCCGTGCCGAGGGGTGATGAAGTGATACCTGTTATCAACGAATTACAGAAACGCTTCGAGTGGATTTTTGCATCCAAAGATTGGCATCCCGCTGCGACGGTTCATTTCGACAAATGGCCCGTACATTGTGTGCGCGGCACAAAGGGAGCCGCCTTTCCGGACGAATTACATGTTCGCCGGATTGAGAAGGTTTTTCTCAAAGGCACCGGCAACACCGATGACGGCTATTCCGCCTTCGAAGCCACCAACGACGATTTGGTTTTTCGCCTCAAATCCCTGGGGGTAACCCAGCTTTTCGTATCCGGCCTGGCCACCGACTATTGCGTCAAAGCCACCGCCATCGATGCCGTCCGGCATGGATTCGATACCTTTGTGGTGCGTGATGCGGTCCGTGCGGTAAACGTCCATCCCGGCGACGAGGCCGAAGCTTTTGCGGAAATGGAAGCCGCCGGCGTTTATATAATCGATTTTGATCAAGTACCCAACCACGACCTATGATATTTTCCATGACCGCCTTCGGCCAAGCCGGAGCCACCATCGACGGACGACGCTATACGGTGGAAATCAAAAGCGTCAACAACAAGTATAATGACATTGCCGTCAAGCTGCCGCCTTCGTTGCGCAGTTTCGAAACCGCCTTGCGAAAGCAATTGGCCGCCGCTTTGCGAAGAGGAAAAATTTTTGTGGCCGTAACCGAAGAAACGGTGGATTCATCGGCACTGCCTTCCATAAACGGCGAAGCCTTGATGTATTATAAAGAACAACTGCAAGATATATTTCCCCAATTGAACGAGAAGGATATCGTTCCGGCTCTTTTGCGGCGTCCGGAGGTATGGGAACAGCCGGCCGAAGATACCGAAAGCCTGTGGGAAAAACTGCAACCGGTTATTCATGAAGCCACGGAAAAATTTGTAGCTTATCGCCGCACCGAAGGTGAGGAAATCCGTAAGGATATGCTGGAAAAGGTAGCCGTCATTCGCCGGGCATTGGACGAAGTGGAAAAACGCGACCCGGGCCGCCTGGACCGTATACGCCAACGCTTGGGTCAAATCGCCGCTTCCTTGCGCGACAAGGCCGACCCCAATCGCCTGGAACAGGAATTGTTGCTCTATATGGACCGCCTCGACATCAACGAAGAAAAACAACGCTTGCGCCACCATCTCGATTATTTTCTCGGGACCTTGGAAGCGCCGGATATGGAAAAGGGAAAAAAACTGCATTTTATTGCACAGGAAATGGGACGGGAAATCAACACCTTGGGTGCCAAAGCCAATGATGCGGACATCCAACGCCTGGTGGTGGAAATGAAAGATGCTTTGGAAAAAATCAAGGAACAAACGGCTAACGTGGTATAACCGCTTTCCCTTTATATATATTTATATGTGGAAACAGTAGGAAGACTAACGATTGATAACAAGTAAATTTTTGCAAAAAAACCGGAAACCAACTTCTCTTTTACATCAAAACACATATCCGGACAAGCTGTGCGGATTGAAAAAAATGTTTTATATTTGCACGCTGTTAAAATGGAAAATTAAAACACGTGGATACAACAAGTTACAAAACCAAATCGGCCAACAAAGCCACGGTTACCAAAGAGTGGTGGCTCATAGATGCCGAAGGACAAACGCTCGGACGCCTGGCCAGCAAAGTGGCCAAATTGATCCGGGGTAAGCACAAACCTTATTTTACGCCTCATGTGGATTGCGGCGATCACGTGGTGATCATCAACGCCGACAAAATCAAATTGAGCGGAAACAAATGGACGGCCAAAGAATACGTTTGGCATACGGGATATCCGGGTGGACGACGCAGCATTCAAGCCGCCGACCTGTTGAAAAAACATCCCGAACGCATCATCGAAAAAGCCGTAAAAGGCATGCTTCCCAAGAACCGTTTGGGACGTAAATTGTTCAAAAACCTGCATGTGTATGCCGGTCCCGAACATAAGCACGAAGCCCAAAATCCCAAAGTTTTCGACATTAATACATTTAAATAATATATATGGATACGATACATACCATAGGACGCAGGAAAACATCGGTGGCCCGTATTTTCATGAACGAAGGAAGCGGTGAAATCACCGTGAACGGCCGCAAATTCGAAGAGTTTTTTCCCGTACTCACCCACCGCGTGGACGTATTGAAGCCTTTTCACGTAACCGACACCATGGGTAAATACGACGTACGCGTCAACGTACGCGGCGGAGGTATTACCGGTCAGGCCGGTGCCATTCGTTTGGCCATTGCACGCGCCTTGTTGCAAGTGAATCCCGAATACCGCCAACAACTCAAACCGGCCGGTTTACTCACGCGCGACCCGCGTATGGTGGAACGTAAGAAATACGGACGTCCCAAAGCACGTAAGAAATTCCAATTCTCCAAACGTTAATCCCTTATTATTAACCTGTTTCCGAAACATTAGTTTAGCATCCAAACACGTCGGGTACGTGTTGCTAATCGAAGGAACGTAAACTAAAAAATTATGAAAAAACCTGAAATCAACGAATTGCTCGAAGCAGGGGTTCATTTCGGACACCTGACCCGCAAATGGAATCCCAACATGGCCCCCTACATCTACGGTGCCAAAAACAAAATCCACATCATCAACCTCTACAAGACCATGGCCAAAATCGAGGAGGCACAAAAGTACCTGAAAAACCTCGCCGCCAGCGGTCGCAAAATTTTATTTGTATCCACGAAAAAACAAGCCAAGGACATCCTGGCCGAAAAAGCACAAAGCGTCAAGATGCCCTACATTGCCGAACGTTGGCCCGGCGGTATGCTCACCAACTTCGTTACCATCCGCAAGGCCATCAAAAAGATGGACCAAATCGATAAAATGAAGAAAGACGGCACCTACGAAACCCTATCCAAAAAGGAAAAACTCCACTTGGACCGCCTGCGTGCCAAATTGGAAAAAAACCTCGGTTCCATCAAAGATATGGTTCGCCTTCCCGCTGCGTTGATTATTGTGGACATCAACAAGGAACACGTGGCCGTGAAGGAAGCCAACAAACTCAATATTCCCATCGTGGCCTTGGTGGACACCAACACCGATCCGCGTCCCATCAAATATCCCATTCCGGCCAATGACGACGCCTCCAAATCCATCGAATTGATTTTGGACTACCTCACCAGCGCCATTGCCGAGGGATTGGAAGAACGCAAACTGATTAAGGAACGCGCCAAACAGGAAAAAGAAGCGGCCAAGAAAGAAAAAGAAGCCGCCAAAGCCAAAGCCGCGGACCAAAAAGCCGAAGCCAAGCAGGAAGCCAAAACCGAAGAGGTAAAAGCCGAAAGCGAAGCCGAAGACAAAAAAGAAAACGAATAATCACCATTAACCCGAAAAAATCAAGAAACCATGGCAAAGATTACAGCCGCAGATGTAAATAAATTACGTAAAATGACCGGTGCAGGCATGATGGATTGCAAAAACGCACTGGTGGAAGCCGACGGAGACTTTGAAAAAGCCATTGAAATCCTCCGCAAAAAAGGCCAAAAAGTGGCCGCCAAACGCGCCGACCGCGAAAGCAGCGAAGGCGTGGTAGTCGCCACCCTGAACGACGACAAAACCCGTGGCGTACTCATTTCGCTTAACTGCGAAACCGATTTCGTGGCCAAAAACGAAGACTTCGTGAAACTGGCCGAACAATTGGGTAAAATCGCCTTGAACTACAACACCAAGGAGGAATTCCTCAACGCTCCTTTCGATGACAAAATCACCGTAGCCGAAAAGGTAACCGAACAAACCGGCGTTATCGGTGAGAAAATCGAAATCGGCGGATTCGAAGCCTTGGAAGGCGGTTACCTGGGTTCCTATATCCACTCCAACAAAAAAATCGGTACCCTGGTAGCGCTCAACAAAAATATCGAAGGCGTGGAAGAAGTGGCGCATGACGTAGCCATGCAAGTGGCCGCCATGAATCCCATCGCACTGGACGAAAACAGCGTGCCGCAAGAGGTGATCGACAAAGAATTGGAAATCGCCAAAGAACAATTGCGCAACGAAGGCAAACCCGAAAACATGCTGGAAAAAATCGCGCAAGGCAAGCTGAAAAAATTCTTCAAAGAAAATACTTTGGTCAACCAAGCCTTTATCAAGGACAACAAGAAGACCGTAGCCGACTACGTTAAATCCTTGGATCCGGAACTGAAAATCACCGGGTTCAAACGTGTAGCTCTCGGTTAATAACTACTATTTTTAAGTTCCCGAAAGTCGTTTCTTCCTGCGAAGAAGCGGCTTTTTTTGTCTACCGGACGGCCATTAAATGAGCCTATCGGTACGGTTTAAACACAAGAAGAAATATTACTTCGAAAGGGGATGTTCAAAAATGTGTACCTTTGTGAGGTAAAACCATGCGACATGTTTTTGTTTATCGGTACGCCCGAATTGATTATTGTGTTTGTGGTGGCCTTGCTCATATTCGGACCGGAGCAAATGCCGCAAATTGCACGTAATTTGGGTAAAGGAATCCGCATGATTCGCGACGGCATGAACGAAGCCAAACGCGAGATTTACAAGGAAGCCGACAAGACGGGTGTTACCAAGGAATTGGACGAGGTAACCGGTGACCTGAAAAAAGAGATGAAGAAGGTGCGCAAAATAATGGACGTATCGGAAGATATCCCCGATTTGGGTGTACCCGACCTTTCGAAGGAAATCAAAGGACGTGTCAAGCGTAAATAATTTCGCGGACCGGGTCGATACGGCTCTTTTGCGCCTGCTCAACGGCCGGTGGTCGGAAGGGTGGGATGCTGTATGGCTGTGGATTACCGGTCAGGACCATTGGTGGTGGCTGTATGCTTTGATGGTGCTTTGGGTTTTCTATCGTTTGCCTTGGCGAAGGGCTTTATTGCTGGTGACGGTTTTGGCCGTGTTTGTGGCTTTGAACGACCAATTTATCAATACGGTTAAGCTTCTGACCGGACGTTTGCGTCCCTGTAACCGGGAAGATTTCCGGGCTTGGTTGCATGTATTGCATTGTACGAGCCAAAAATCGTTTTTTTCGGGTCATGCGGCCAATTCTTTTTTATTGGTAGCGGGATTTTATTTTTCCGAACGGCGTTTATGGCCCCGGCCCGTATGGTGGTTGTTATGGCTTTGGGCCGCGGCCTTGGCGTATAGCCGCATATATGTGGGGGTACACTTTCCGGGTGATGTTTTGGCGGGTATTATCGAAGGTCTGGCCGTGGGCCGTCTGGCCGCTTATGTGTACCGGCGGATATCCGCACGATGGCTGTAGGGGTTGTTCTTAAAGAAAATTTTTCCAAATTTCCCAAGATTTGTAAGCTTGGGCCACCAGCATGGGCAGGCCGTTGTAGGTCCGGGCACCGGCTTGACGTCCCAGTTTCATAAACAGGGTTTGGTCGGGTCTGTAATTAACATCAATCAACAGGTGGCGTTCGCCCAGTCCCTCATAAGGGATACGTGGCGCCCGGCCCGGATGATTCGGTCCGCCCAAGGGGGTGGTGTTGACAATAAGACCGAATTCGTTCATAAGGGGCGCATCCAAATCCCCGTATGAGACGATACCACGCTCCGGACGCGGATGACGTCCGGCCATGAGGCAATGGCTGTGGTAATGAAATTCCATGACGTAGCGTACCGTTTGGGCCGTGGCACCGGTGCCCAGAATAAGCACGCTTCCGGTATGTTGCAGAAAACCGGGAATACGGTTGAGGAGAAATTCGAATCCGAAAGCATCGGTATTATAACCCAACAGGAGGTGACGCTCCGGGTCATGAGTCACACAATTGACAATGCCGGTCATTTCGGCGGCTTCGTTGTCCAGGCTGTCGAGATAGGGGATGACTTTTTGCTTATAGGGAATGGTAACGTTGAAACCCGCCAGGGGATTCACGGCCATAAATTCATCCAATTGCCCGGGTTCCAAGTTAAAAATCTCGTAGGAATAAGGCCGGCCTTCGCGCAGAAAAAAATTCCGGAAGATTTGCGGCGACAAAGAATAATCGATATGTTGTCCGATAAGCCCGAACCGCTTAGTTTCCATAACGGGATGCTATTTTTTCAATTCCCCAAATGAGCAGAAAACCCGCTATCACCCATGCCAAAACGGCCGCTATCTCGGGATTTCCGGGATATGCGGAAGGCCATACGGGTCGCAAATCCGTTTTCCAAGGCCAAACCATGGCCAGCGATCCCAATAAAAAACCTCCCAAAAGCAACATGGTACGGTGTTCGTACCGGGCAAAAAGCCACCGCAACATCCGGGAAAAACCTCCCAGGCCGAGGCCAACGCCCGCGGTAAAAACCAGTAACGGAAAAATTTCCATTTGATGCACTTTGTCCAACACATAGCGGTACATGCCTATCAGGATAAGAATATAACTTCCGGAAATGCCGGGCAAAATCATGGCAATGCTGGCCAAAGCACCCGAAAACAAGAGAAAAAACCACCCCACTTCCCCTTTCACGGGACCTACCGGATGCATAAAGGCCAGAAACACAGCCACCGAAGCGCCCATTCCTACCCAAAGCAAATCCGCCGCACGGCCAATGCGCCATTTGTTGAGAATAAACAATCCGCTTGCCGCAATAAGACCGAAAAAGAAGCCCCACACCATCAGGGGATAATGCAGAAAAAGCCAGGAAATAATTTTGGCCAGCAGAAACACGCTGGTAAGAATACCCGCCATAAGACTCATCAAAAAACGTCCGTTGATGCGTTGCCACCAGGCTCGCCATTGACCTTTAAGGAGAAGGCGCAGGGTGTCGGCGTCGAAAAGACGGCTCAATGCAAAAATCAAATCTTCGTAGATTCCCGTAATCAGCGCAATAGTGCCGCCCGATACGCCCGGAATAATGTCGGCGGCGCCCATCATCATCCCTTTGAAGTAGGTAACAAGCATCGTAGGTTTTACCATAGGTCGTATTTTTGGAGGCGTTGGCGGATGTCCGGATCTTCGGGGTATTGCCAGCGTGCGTAGCGGATGATTTCTTCGGCTTTGTGGAAATCGCCGTTTTGATCGTAGAGGTCGTGGAGGACCAATAGAATGTTTTTGTCGCGGCTACCCAGCTGGAAGGCTTCTTCGTAGGCTTTGAGCGCCGAGGGAAAATATTTTTTTTGAAGGTAAAGATAACCCAGGGTTTCGAACAATTTCCTGTTGGGAATATTGTCCACGGCATCCAGGTTGCAGGAAATGGCCTTGTCAAGTTGTCCCTCTTGCATGTGCGATTGGATAAGTGCATGCCAAGCGGGCAGAAAAGCCGGATCTTCGTTCACGGCCAGGCGATAAAAGTCCTGTGCCTCCGAAGAACGGCCCGATTTTTCGTGACAAACCCCGATACGTAAATATATGCTGGCCGAAGGATCGTTAACGGATTGGATTTTATTGTAATGAATAATGGCCATATCGTAATCGCCTTCGGCTTCCATGAGTTCGGCCAGGTAGAGGTGTGCCGTCACATTGTCCGGATCGCGGATGAGGATGATACGCAACAATTCCTTGATATCTTCCCGGTCTTTGTTCCATTTGATCAGGTAACCCGCATACAGAAGCAGAAGCTCCGTATCGTTGGGAAAAGCGGCCACGGCCTCCGGAAAAAGGTCTTCGGCATCTTGGTCCAGCAGCGAAACGTCGTCCAGGCTGTGCAGGTATTCCCTAATATCTTCCGGCTTTCGGCGGGTGGCGGCAAAAATTTTATCCAGCCAGGTTTTGGTGGGAAATCTATCGTCGTAAACCCATTTTACAAGCCTGAAAAGCATGGATGCCAATCCGGTGTCCAACGGACGGAACCGGTCGATTATCCCTTGTAAGCGCCGTCCCATTTCGGCATAATCCTCTTCGCCGTCAAAAAGAAAAATATGTAGCCGGAGCAAATGAACATCCACATCGTCGGGATATTCCAATTCCATGTAGGACAACACTTTGCGAGCCGCTTCCGTTTGACCCGATTCCAGCAATAGATGCGCATGGCGAACCATAAAATACGGGTCGTCCGGATAAAGGCGAATGCCCAATTGAATCAGCCGGCTGAGTTTTCTGGTTTCGGCATTTTCCAGGAAATATTGTTCCAGCGTTCTCAATTCGGCGGCACTGAATTTTTCTTCACGTCCGTCCTGCCAATATTCGTTAAAGCGTTGCAATAAGTAATCCAAATGATTTTTCATAAATCCGACTGAGAATAAAAAGCTAAAATACGGATTCTACTTCCAATCGGCAAATTTTTCGCAGGCGTGTTTTTAACAATTTTCAGGGCGCGTCCCTTCCCCGGGCCAACGCACAAGGCCGCGGGTCATTGGCGCCGTGTCCGCCTCAGGCGGATCGAAGCTTGTATGTGCTCGGCCTTGCTCTCGTCCGGCGCCAACGCTTGCCCACACCTTAATCCCTCGCTTGCCCGCCCGCCGCGGAATGGCGGCTCCCCGCTGTCCGCCGGCATTCCGCGGCCGGAACTTCGGCAAGGCCTCCGCGCATATCGCTT
>JAADEB010000040.1 GCA_013153655.1 Chlorobiota bacterium | reverse complement strand
TAGATTATTGTTTAACCGTGCAATCGTTAAATCGCCGTGTCCGCCTCAGGCGGATGCAATCGTTGGATCGGGAAGAGACTTTAACTTTAACTTTAACTTTAACCTTAACCTTAACTAAATCAAGTTATTAGATAAAAGCGTATTTAGGAGTTGGGATTTAGGATTTGGGTTATTTTCTTTGTTCACTATTCACTAAATCACTAGAACACTATTTCACAAAAAAAACTCCTTCACTCCTTCACTCTTTCATTCATTAAAAAACCGTATCATTAACCGTTTAGCGAAAAAAGCACCTGTCACAGGTCACCGGTCACCGGTCATCGGTCATCCGTCCATTCCCCCTTTCTCCTTTTACCTGCTGTAAGCACGTTTCACGTTCTCCGTTTCCCGAAAAAAAGCACCTGTCACAGCTCACACGTTCCAAAAACAACTGCATGATTCAATGGTTCGACGGTTTAACAGCAATCCCCACCTATTCAACAATTCAATAGAAAAAGGCCGTCACACGGATGTAACGGCCATTTAATAAAGGACCCGGGACGCAATTATTTATCGTCCTTTTCTTGTTGGTGTTGTTTGATCAATTCTTCTTGAATATTAGCCGGCACCGGCTCATAAGAGGCAAACTTGCTGGTAAAGGTACCGCGTCCCTGGGTGAGCGATCGGAGGCTGGTGGAATAGCGATACATTTCGGCCAGCGGTACTTTGGCGTTAATTTTCTGATATTTGCCTGCACTGTCGATACCCATTATGATGGCGCGGCGTCCTTGCAGGTCGGTCATGACGTTACCCAAGGCGTCTTCCGGTACTTTTACTTCCACATCCATGATGGGTTCCAGGAGTTTGGGGCTGGCATCCATAAAAGCTTTTTTGAAGGCTTGTGCACCGGCGATTTTGAAGGAAATATCATTGGAATCCACCGGGTGCATTTTGCCGTCGTAAACAATGACGCGTATGTCGCGTACCGGGGACGAGGTCATAGGACCGGCTTCCATCACTTCCAGGATACCTTTTTTGATAGACGGCAGGAAGCGTGCGTCGATAACACCGCCCACGATGGAATTTACGAATACCAGTTTTCCGCCCCAAGGCAGTTCGTCTTCTTCCACTCCCCTTACGGGAAATCCTTCCGGGTCGGGCATGCCTTCGTAATAAGGTTCTATTTTCAGGTGAACTTCGCCGAATTGACCGGCACCACCCGATTGTTTTTTATGGCGATAGGAAGCCGAAGCGGGTCGCTGAATGGTTTCGCGGTACGAAATTTTGGGTTTGGTAAATTCGGCTTTGATACCGAATTCGTTTTTCAGGAGCCAATCCACAATTTGCAAATGTAATTCGCCTTGGGTGCCCACCAATTGTTGTTTCATTTCGCGGTCGTATTTCATCACCACGGTGGGGTCTTGGCTGTGGATGCGTTTAAGGGCTTCCTGCAATTTTTCCTCTTCGTTTTTGGATTCGGCTTTTACGGCTTTGCGCAAGCGAGGGTCGGGGAATTGAATGGGACGGAAACGAACGGGATTGTCGGCGGGTGCCAAGGTGTCGGATGTTTCGGTAGTTTTGAGTTTGATGACGGCGCCCAGGTCACCGGCCACCAATTCTTCCACCGGTTCGCGTTTTTTGCCGTTGACAATATAGAGTTGTCCCAGGTTTTCCAATTCACCCGTGCGGGCATTTTTCAGTTTGTCGCCCGTATGGACTTTTCCGGATTTGACTTTGAAATACGTTACTTTACCCACATTGGGTTCGTAAAAGGTTTTGTAGACAAAAAGCGAAGGCGGCGCTTGGGGGTCGTATTCCACCACTTCGCCTTCTTCGGCCTGTTCGGCGGGCAGGTCGGCGGCGGCGGGTGCCACGTTGTCGATAAAGCCCATCAAACGGCCCGTGCCCATATTGTTGAGCGCCGATACCACAAACACGGGGAAGAGTTCATGATTGAGCATACCTTTTTTGATACCGATTTTCATTTCGTCTTCGCTCAAAGTACCCTTGTCGAAGTACAATTCCATGAGTTCTTCGTCGTTTTCGGCGGCTTTTTCCACCAATTCGTTATGCAATGCATCGGCCTTTTCCTTTTCGCTATCGGGGATTTCGTGTTTTTCGGGTTTGCCGCCTTCGGGACCGAATACGTACATTTTCATTTTCAGCACGTCGATGATGGCTTGGCGGCCGTCTTCGGTTTTATAGGGATATTGAATCTGAACGGCATTTTTACCGGCCAGGTCCACGATGCTTTGGAAAGCTTTGTTGAAATCGGCATCCGCATGGTCCATTTGGTTGACCACAAACACGGTGGGACGATGAAAACGTTGGATATAATCCCAAATGATTTCGGTGCCCACTTCCACGCCGTGTTGTGCATTTACGGTTACCAAAGCCGTGTCGGCCACACGCATGGAGGAAATCACCTCACCGATAAAGTCGTCCAGGCCGGGCGTGTCGATAATATTGATTTTATAATTGCGCCATTCGGTATGGAGCGGTGTGGCAAAGACGGAACCCTGACGTTCCTTTTCGATGGGATGGAAGTCGGAAACGGTGTTTTTGTCTTCCACCCGTCCACGCCGGGGAATCAATCCGGCTTCGAAGAGCATGGTTTCGGCAAGAGTGGTCTTGCCGCTATGATGGCTGCCAACCAGGGCCACGTTTTTGATGTGTTTGTCGTCATAGGATTTCATAATACGTGATTTTTTTGTTTGAAAATAAATATAGAAAAAAAAATTTACCGCAACGGCATTATTTTTCATTTTTTCAAAAAACTCTTTCAAGCCGTATCATATCCCCTACTCTATTCCCTTTGTACCGACAAATAAAAAACCGTCCTTACCGGACGGTTGATAAATTTTCTATAAAATAAAATTTTTGAAAGAAAATTAACGTGAAATGTCCAGAATTTCCAAACGCAATAAGCCGGCGGGAACTTGAATTTCGGCCACATCACCTACTTTTTTGCGAAGCAATCCTTTGGCCAAAGGCGAATCGGTGGATAATTTACCGCTCTTGAAATCACCTTCTCCCGGCGAAACTATCGTAAAATGCATTATTTGACCGTTATCCAGGTTTTTTACTTTAACTTTGGAAAGAAGTAAGACTTTATCCGTATCCAATTCCGAAGTATCCACTATCCGTGCATTGGAAAGCTTTTCTTGAAGCTGAGCAATTTTGTATTCCAATAAGGATAAGGCCTCACGTGCCGCATGATATTCGGCGTTTTCCGAAAGATCGCCCAATTCACGTGCATCAGCGATGCGCTGCGCAATTACAGGTTTTTGGGCTTCCAATTCTTCCAATTGTTTTTTTAATTTTTCGTAACTCTCTTTGGTATAATAGGATATGTTTCCCATAGCATTAATTATTTATAAAAAAATTACCACCAACAAACTCAGTTGCTGATGATAGCCGTTGCAAAAATACAAAATTTAATTACTTAAATCGAAATCATTTTTGCATATTACTGTATTTAAAGTTTACATTATATTTTATTATATAAAGAGCAACAAATGCCCGGAAAAGGACATTTGTTGCCCGTTGAATGTGGATAAAAGACATAATTATGCCAATGGCTGCCCTCCTAATACCTGAATAAAAGCACGAATCCATTCGGGATGTGCCGGCCAAGCGGGAGCCGTCACCAAATTACCGTCAACGAGAGCTTTGTCCACCGGAATTTCTTCGTATTCGGCGCCTCCGGCAATCAACTCGGGTCCCACAGCCGGATAAGCCGTCATCCGGCGACCTTTTACAACACCGGCCGCATTGAGAATTTGCGGACCGTGACAAATGGCGGCAACAGCTTTATTATGTTCAAAAAAATGACGCGTAATTTCAATAATACGCGGATTAAGCCGTAAATACTCCGGAGCTCGCCCCCCGGCAATCACCAGGCCGTCATAATCAGCCGGATTAACTTTATCAAAATCGTAATTAAGCGTAAAATAATGTCCGGGCTTTTCACTATATGTTTGCTGACCTTCAAAATCGTGAATGGCGGTTATTACCCGATCACCAGCCTTCTTGTCCGGACACACGGCATGAACTTCAAATCCTACCATTTGTAACATTTGAAATGGCACCATGGTTTCATAATCTTCGGCATAATCACCGGTAAATAAAAGTATTTTTTTCATATCATAAAGTTTTAAGGGTTATTTCGTATAAATATACAATTTTTTATTGTTTGACAAAATGATATTGAGCACCCCGCCCCTCCTATAAAAAATTATCCATCTCCAAATAAAACCGGGATAACGGCCAAACTTCAACCATTTGCTTGTTTTATCGGCAAAATATCCGTATTTTTATAACCCGAAAAGCGGAAACATGTTGAAGCGAATTTTTATATACGGTCTTGTAATGGCCGGATTAATGTTTTTTTTTGTGAAAGGGGTTTCCAATCGCTTGACCGACCGCGCGGTATGGGACGATTTCAGGAAGCATTACCGGATATATTCCTTACCCGTTCCGGATTCCCTTT
Source organism: Chlorobiota bacterium (assembly GCA_013153655.1). Classification (GTDB taxonomy): domain Bacteria; phylum Bacteroidota; class Bacteroidia; order Flavobacteriales; family Flavobacteriaceae; genus JAADED01. The sequence continues at coordinate 5,064 of JAADEB010000040.1, read as the reverse complement.
ATTTTGCAGGTGAGCGGGTTCCGGTGGAACGCATGCATGTCTATGAGCGGCTCGACAAGGAAATGTTGATCAATGTTTATTGGCAATCGAGCGGTATCATGAAGATTAAGCGGGCGGACAAATATTTCCCCCTCATCGAACCCATATTGAAGGAATACGGCATTCCGGACGATTTTAAATACTTGGCCGTGGCCGAAAGCAATTTGGAACATGTTCGAAGCCGGGCCGGAGCCGCAGGTATATGGCAATTGATGAAGGACGCGGCACGCTCCTACGGCCTGATTGTGGACGGACAAATCGACCAACGCTACGATACGGAATTGGCCACCCGTGCGGCCTGCCGCTACCTGAACGAAGCACGGCAAAAATTCGGCTCATGGACCATGGCCGCCGCCGCCTACAACCGCGGCATGAAAGGCCTGGAAAAAGCCGTATCCGACCAAGGGGAAACGGATTATTACCGCCTCTACCTTAATCCCGAAACCGCTCGCTATATCTACCGGATTTTGGCCACCAAAATGATTCTCTCCGATCCGGAAAAGTACGGCTTTCACGTACGTTTACAGGACATGTACCAATGGCCTGAAATGCGCCGCGTGAAAGTGGACACGGCGGTGAGCTCTTGGCCGCATTTTGCCGAAAATTTCGGATTATCCTACGGTGAATTAAGGTTTTATAACCCCTTTATTCGTGATTATCAATGGGACAATCCCCTGGGAAAAACCATTTATGTCAATATCCCCTTGGAACTCAACCGCAAACCGGTGGGAACCGTCCGAACCGATACTTTGCCGAACGAATTGATGACCCCTGACGAAAGCATTAAATAATTCAATCATCATATATGAGAAAAAAGAAAAAAATCTACGTGGCCGGCAACTGGAAAATGAATTTGGATTTGAAGGAAGCCGAACAATTTTATGCTGTGTTTAACCGTCATTACCGTTCGCATCCTCATGTGAAAGTGATGATTGCCCCCGCTTTTACCCATCTCTACCGTATGGTATATTTATACGAGGACACGGATGTGGAAATCATGGCGCAGAACATGCATTGGGCCGCCAAGGGTGCCTACACGGGCGAAGTGTCGGCGGCCATGCTCAAAAGCGTAGGGGTGGAAACGGTGATTTTGGGTCATTCCGAACGGCGTCAATATTTTTGCGAAACCGATGAAATATTGCAAAAGAAAGTCCAAAGGGTAATAGAGGAAAACATGACGGCCGTTTTTTGTGTGGGTGAAAAATGGGAAGAACGCGAAGCCGGCCGGCATTTCCAAACCGTTGCCGATCAAGTGAAAAAAGCTTTGTTTTCCCTCCACCCCGAAGATTGGGAGGAAATCGTCATTGCCTACGAACCGGTTTGGGCCATTGGAACGGGTCAAACCGCCACCCCTCAACAAGCGGATGAAATGCACCGTCATATTCGTGAGGTAATCGCCTCCAAATACGGCAACCAATTGGCCGGGCGTATCCCCGTTTTATACGGCGGTAGCGTAAAACCCGAAAATGCGGCCGAAATTTTCGCCATGGAAAACGTGGACGGCGCCTTGGTGGGCGGAGCCTCTCTCATACCCGAAAAATTCCTGGATATCATTGAGGCAGCCAAGCAATATTTCGATTAATAAATTTTGTATATTTGCACCCGGTTTGTGAAACCGCTGGCGCAGGGGGCGTGAATGTTTCACAGACATAACGCTAAAAACACAAACAAATGGACGACATCATCCGGTTTGTAGAAGACCAACTCATTGACAAAAAGGAATTTCCCGCTTTCGATGCCGGTGACACCATCACCGTGTATTACGAAATCAAGGAAGGTAACAAAACCCGTACGCAGTTCTTCCGCGGCGTGGTTATCCAACGCCGTGGCAGCGGCGCCACCGAAACCTTTACCGTCCGCAAAATGTCGGGCGATATCGGAGTGGAACGTATCTTTCCCATTAATATGCCTTCGATTCAAAAAATCGAAGTAAACAAACACGGGAAAGTTCGCCGCGGTCGCATTTTCTATTTCCGCAAATTACGCGGAAAGAAAGCGCGTATCAAGGAAAAAATGTCCTTCCGAAAGAAAAAGTAAGCGCAAGCCTTATCACCTCATCCCGGTCTCTGAAAGACCGGGATTTTTTTGTGTTATTCTGTTTCAAAATATTTCCGGATTGTCATCATTTCCCAAATGAGGGAAAAGGAGGAAGGAGAAAGGTTAAAATGCGGCGAAGCCGCTAATCGATTTAATCCGCCTGAGGCGGACACGGCGATTTAACGCTCAATAATAAAGGGACAAGGAAAAAGGGGAAAGGTCAAAGTGCGTCGAAGCCGCTAATCGATTTAACGATTTAATAGAAATTGGAGATTCCTCAGTCGTAAACTCCTTCGGAATGACAGATGTAACTATTTGATTTAGTTAAAGTTAAGGTTAAAGTTGAAGTTTTTCCCGATTCCACGATTTAACGATTGCACGGTTTAACGGTTTAACAAATCTATTCAACTTTTCAACCATTCAACTATTCAACAGAAATAACCGATTCAACGATTTAACGATTTAACGATTTAACAATTTTACAAAGCCCCCCTCCCCATCAAATTTCATGCTAAACTTACCTTCACGCGTAATTTTTTTATCTTTGTCCAATAATGACCATAACCGAGGATTATGTTGAAACAATCCCTACAACAGAAATTATTACAAAAACTGACGCCTCAGCAAATCCAATTGATGAAACTCATCCAATTGCCCACCTTGGATTTCGAACAACGCGTCAAACAGGAAATCGAAGATAATCCCGCCCTGGAAGCCGGACCCGACGAAAATCCCGACGATGCGGAACTGACCATGTCCGGCCGGGATGATTATAAAGACGAAGGCGATAACGAAGAAAAACTGTTCGACGAAAAGGACTTGGAACAATACCTCAACATGGACGACACGCCCGACTATAAGATGTATGCACCCCGTGCGGTCGATGACGAGGACGAATCCTACAAAATGACCCTGGCCGCCGGCAAAACTTTTCGTGAATATCTCCTGGAACAACTCGCATCTTTTAATCTCAACGAAACCGAACAAAAAATTGCCGAATATATCATCGGTAATTTGGACAACGCCGGATACCTGCGCCGCGAAATGCTGGAAATAGCGGACGATTTGGCCTTCAACGAAAGTCTCCTGGTGGACGAATCCGATGTGGAACGTATCCTGCGTAACGTCATCTGGCTCCTGGACCCGCCCGGAATCGGCGCCCGTAATTTGCAGGAATCCCTGATCCTCCAACTCAAACGCAAAGAACCCACGCCCGCCCGTAAAATAGCGCTGCGTATCCTCGAACGCTATTTCCACGAACTCACCCACAAACATTACAAAAAAATCATCAACAGCCTCAAAATCGATGAGGAAACCCTCAAAGAGGCCCTCAACGAAATTACCAAACTCAACCCCAAACCCGGTGGTTCGTATAGCGGCCAGCGCATCACCACCCAAATCATCCCCGATTTCAAAGTGCGCATCGAAGAAGATGCCGAAGGCAACAAATATCCCGTCATCGAACTCAACCAACGTAACCTGCCCGAACTCCACGTGTCGCGTCACTACAAGGAAATGCTCGAAGGCTACAAACTGGAAAAAAACAAAACCAAAGCCCAACGCGACGCCATCACCTTTATCAAACAAAAACTCGACTCGGCCAACTGGTTTATCGATGCCGTCAAACAACGCTACAATACCCTCGAAAAAACCATCCGCGCCATTGTCGATTATCAAAAGGAATATTTCCTCACCGGCGACGAACGCAAAATCCGCCCCATGATCCTCAAAGACATCGCCGAAAAAATCGACATGGACATTTCCACCGTGTCGCGTGTGGCCAACAGCAAATACGTGGACACCCCCTACGGCACCAAATTGCTCAAAGAGTTCTTCTCCGAAGGCATGGAGACCCTCCAAGGCGAAGAAGTGTCCACCATCCGCATCAAGGAAATTCTCAAAGAAATCGTGGACAAGGAAAACAAGAAAAAGCCCCTCACCGACGAGCAACTTACCAAAGCACTCAAAGAACAAGGCTATAAGGTGGCCCGCCGTACCGTGGCCAAATACCGTGACCAACTCGGCATTCCGCCCGCTCGCTTACGCAAGGAATTATGAACCGTAACGCCATAGCGCAATGGTTGGCTTGGGGAATTTCGCTGATTTTTCACCCCATTTTTGTTCCTTTCTACGCCGTTTTGCTGTTTTTCTACATCAGTCCGTATTATTTCTACGATTTCGGCAAAATCCTGCGCCTTATTTTCATTCAAGCCATCCTTATTCCCATCATGGTGGTCTATTTGTTGTATCAACTCAAAATCCTGCAATCTTTTTTCCTGCGTACGGTCAAGGCGCGCATGTATTTGAGTCTTTTTCTGGCCGTTATTTATTTTGTTCTCTACCGTTCGGTAAGCGGCGTGGCTTCGCTCGACGAAATCGGTGTTTTGTTTCTCGGCATCGCTTATGCTTTGCTTATTTCGGCCCTGGCCAACGCTTTCGGCATCAAGATTAGCCTCCATTTGGTGGCGCTGGGTGGATGGACGGCTTTTTTGCTTCAATGGTCATGGGTCCACCGCTTCCCCTTATTGGATATTTTGGCGCCGGTGGTGTTGCTTACCGGTTTGGTGGCGGCGGCGCGTTATTATTTAAAGGCCCACGGTTTGGGTGAATTGCTCCTGGGGTGGCTTACGGGTATGGTTGGTATTTTACTGGCCGTGATGTTCTGATGTATGCTTTGTTCCGGGACGCCTCCGGAACCCCTTTTTCTCCCTCACAGGCCCACGCGCAAGGGAAATGCTTGGCGTCCAAACTCTTATTTCGCCATCTATTCAACTTTTCAACTGTTCAACTTTTCAACAAAATTTCCTCGAAAAAGGGTTTCCTTCGGCGGCTCCGGGAGCCCTCGTGCGCGGGACGATGCCCTTGCACGGGTCTCCCTTCGCACCGGGGGAGCCGGACGGCAAGCCGCCCGTCTCCCCCGGCGGCCGGCAAGCCCTAAGGGTCTTCCGGCCGTTAGGGTTTTTATTTGGAAAACGGAAAACGTGGAAT
>JAADEB010000021.1 GCA_013153655.1 Chlorobiota bacterium | reverse complement strand
TTTACGTCCAACAAAAAACCAAATTCACCTCAAAATTGATGCTCGAAGGTCGAAAAATGGAGTTGAAGGGTTCAATTTAGAAATTTAGGGATTTAACAAATAAATACCTTATCCCAACAAGACATATCCCATCTTAATAAAATCCCCCGGGTTTTCAAGGTTTCAGATTTCATTTCATCTCGGCGATTATTCCTATATTTGTAAGTTATGCAGACAGAGATGAACGAAATGACTTATTGCACCACCGCCAAGGACTGTTCCACATGCAGCCGCGCAGGTACTTGCGATTGGAACGGTACCAACAAATGGCAGGTATTCGACATATTGAAAGACATTCTTCCGGCCGACACCGATACGCCTTTCCGCTACGTGGAAGTGCGTTTCAAGAATACACGCAAGGCTTTCTACTACACCCGCGGGCATTCGTTCTACGTGGGCCAACCCGTTACGGTGCAGGCCGCCTCGGGCTACGACGTGGGCGTGGTAAGCGCCGCCGGCGAAACGGCACGCCTCATCGCCAAGGAGCAGGGCCTGAACCTGACACCGGAAGAAAGCCTCCATGTGTTGCACCCGGCCAATCAGCGCGAAATCGACCGCTGGCACGAAAACCGCGCCAAAGAAGAATCCACCAAACTCCGCGCACGTGAAATCGCACGCGAATTGGGATTGGTGATGAAAATTTCCGACGTGGAATACCAAGCCGACGGCTCCAAAGCCACCTTCTACTACACCGCCGAAGAACGCGTGGACTTCCGCGAATTGATCAAATTGCTGGCCAAAGAATTTTCCACCCGCATCGAAATGCGCCAAATAGGCTACCGCCAGGAAGCGGCGCGCCTGGGCGCCATTGGCAGCTGCGGACGCGAACTGTGTTGCAGCACCTGGCTGACGGATTTCAGGAGCGTAAGCACGCAGGCGGCCAAGTACCAACAGTTGTCGCTCAATCCCGGCAAACTCACCGGCCAATGCGGCAAGCTGAAATGTTGCCTCAATTTCGAACTGGACTCCTACCTGGACGCCTTGACCGAATTCCCGCAAACCGACATCATTCTGTCCACCGAAAAAGGCGATGCCAAATACATCAAAATGGACGTGTTCAAAAACCTCATGTGGTATGCCTACACCGACAGCGACAACGGCCACATGTGGTACAAACTCAACACGGATCAGGTAAACGAAATCATCGAACTCAACAAGGAAGGCAAGAAATCGGCACCTTTGGAATTCTACGCCGACGAGCTGAAATTGGAAATTCCGGAAACCAAGCTGGTGTCTTCCGGCGATTTGCTGGGCGACAATATCAACCGTTTTGACGAAAAACCGAAAAAACGGCGCAAAAAAAGACGTAAAAAATCCGTCCGCAAGCCGCCGCAAAACCAAAACCAAGCCAAGCAGGACGCCAAGAAAAACCGTCCGCAAGGCGGCACCGGACAACCCAAAAACCAAAAAGGCGACCGGCCTGTCAAAAAACGCAAGAAAAATGACAAGAAAAATCATCGCCGCCGCAAGTCTTAGCCTTTGGCTCTTGGGTGCCTGTACCCGTGGTACGGCGGAATTTGCCGCCACACGGGAATTTCCCGGCCGCATCTGGGAACGCACCCTGGTGCCTTCCTTCGACTACACGGCCGTCAGCGACGGAGCGAAGGATTTTTACGTCTATTTGGAAAATACCAACGAATACCCGTATTCCAATATTTACCTCATCGTCCGCACCGACAAAAACGGCAAACTTTTTGCGGACACCTTGGAGTACGAAATGACCGACGGACGCGGACGCTGGCTGGGTACCAAAGTGCGCAATGCTTACGAAAATTTATTGGTATTTAAATGGAACGTGCCGGTTCGCAAAGGCGACAGTCTCCATTTTGAAATAGAACAGGCCACACGCCGCAACGACCGCACCGAAGGCGACGAGCGCTTGCCGGGTGTGCAACGCATCGGTATCGTAGTAAAACCGCATGAAGAAAAACAAGACGAATAAACGAGACGAATAAAATTTTTCATACATGGCAAAGAAATCCGAAAACAAGAAACCAACGGATCCCGTCAAGAGGAAGAAATTCCGGAAATATACCTTCCGGCTGTGGCTGTTGTTCCTGGCCGGTTGGGGCTTTATTTTCCTGCTGTTTTGGATGGCCGGCAAAGGCTGGTTCGGTGAAATGCCGGGCTTCGAACGGCTAGAAAATCCGCAAACATCCCTGGCCACCGAAATCGTGTCGGCCGACGGGCAAACCATAGGCAAATTTTTCTATCAAAACCGTACGCCGGTACATTATTCCGAATTGCCGCCGTCATTGGTACAAGCGCTCACCTCCACCGAGGACGAACGCTACTACGACCATCCGGGCCTGGACTTCAAGTCCACCGTGAGGGCCGTTGCATTTATGGGCAGAAGAGGAGGCGGCAGTACCATTACGCAGCAGTTGGCCAAATTGCTTTTCCACCACGAAGGATCCAAAAATATCCTGGAACGTATCAAGCAAAAAATCAAGGAAATCATCATCGCCGCACGCCTCGAACGCCAATATACCAAGGACGAAATCCTCACCATGTACATGAACACCTACGACTGGGGGCACCAAGGCGTGGGCATCCGCTCGGCTTCGCGCGTGTATTTCGGCAAGGAACCCAAAGACCTCAACATCGACGAGGCGGCCATGCTGGTGGGTATGCTCAAAAACTCGTCCTATTTCAATCCCATTACCAAACCCGAACGCGTGCGCAAACGCCGCAACGTGGTGTTCCAACAAATGTACCGCAACGGCTACCTCACCGAAAAACAATTGGACTCCCTGAAAGCCTTGCCGCTGAGCATCAACTACACGCCGGAATTGCACAACACGGGCATCGCCACCTATTTCCGCGAACGGGTCCGCAAATTCGTCAAGGAAAAACTGAAAAACATCCGCAAAAAGGACGGCAAACCCTACAACATCTATTCCGACGGCTTGCGCATCTACACCACCATCGATTCGCGTATGCAACACAACGCCGAGGAAGCCATGCGCGAACACATGAAAAACTTGCAGGCCGAATTTTTCCGTCAAGGCAAGAAAAACAAGACGTTTCCTTTTGTGAACCTGACCAAAAAGGAAATCGAAAAATTAATGGAACGGGCCATGCGCCGCTCCGAGCGTTGGAAAACCCTGCAAAAGGCGGGCTTGAAGGAAGACAGCATCCGTGCTTCGTTTTTCGAGCCGGTGAAAATGCGTGTTTTCTCCTGGAAAGGCGAGATCGACACCATTATGAAACCCTACGACAGCATTCGCTACTACAAGTCGTTCCTGCACGCCGGCCTCATGTCCATGGAACCTTCCACGGGCTACGTGAAAGCCTGGGTGGGTGGTATCAATTTCAAGCATTTCAAGTACGACCACGTGGACCAGGGAGCGCGCCAGGTGGGTTCCACCTTCAAGCCGTTTATCTACGCCACGGCCATTGCTCAGAAACACCTTTCGCCGTGCGACACTTTTCCCAACACACCCTACACCATCAAAAAAGGCCGCTGGGGGCTCAACAAATCCTGGTCGCCTAAGAACGCCGGCGGCCAATACGGCGGCTGGATGACCCTGAAAAAAGCTTTGGCCAACTCGGTGAACGTCATCACGGCTCGCCTTATCGACATGGTGGGTCCGCAACCGGTCATCGATTTGGCGCATAACCTGGGCATCAAGAGCAAGATTCCCTTTGCGCCGTCCATCGCCTTGGGTACGGCCGACATCAAACTCTACGAAATGGTGGGCGCCTTCAACGGCTTTGCCAACAAAGGACAATACATCGAACCGGTGTTCGTAACGCGCATCGAAGATAAAAACGGCCGTGTACTTTACGAATACAAACCCGTCACCAACGACGTGCTGAGTCCGCAAATGGCCTATGTGGTGACCAACCTCTTGGAAGGTGTTACGCAGTACGGTTCGGGTGCGCGTCTCAGGCATACCTTTATGAAAAATAGTCCCGTATACAAACGGGTGGTAACGGGCTATCCGTACGCCTTCAAAAATCCCATTGCCGGCAAAACGGGCACCACGCAAAACCAATCCGACGGCTGGTTTATCGGCTACGTACCCAACCTGGTAACCGGCGTTTGGGTGGGCGGCGAAGACCGTTCGGTGCATTTCCGCAGCATCGCCTACGGTCAGGGCGCCACTATGGCCTTGCCGATTTGGGCCTTGTACATGAAGAAAAATTATGCCGACAAGGAATTGGGCGTTTCCGACAAGCCGTTTGAGAAACCCGCCGGTGTGGACATCAACCTTAATTGCGACGACACCGGAAAATCCTCCGGCGACGACAAGGAAGACCAATCACCCTTAAACGACCTGTAAATGGACTTGCATCAGCCGAACAAAAACAAATGGGATGCGGATGCGCTGGAATTCGAAAAGAAATTGCGGCCGCTGAGTTTCGACGATTTTACCGGACAGGAAAAAATCATCGAAAACCTGAAAATATTCGTACAAGCCGCCAACCAACGGGGCGAAGCCTTGGACCATACCTTGTTTCACGGACCGCCGGGCTTGGGGAAAACCACCCTGGCCTACATTCTGGCGCATGAATTGGGCGTGAACATCAAAACTACGTCGGGACCCGTGCTGGACAAACCCGGCGACCTGGCCGGATTGCTCACTTCGCTGGAACCGCGCGACGTGCTCTTTATCGACGAAATCCACCGCCTCTCGCCGGTGGTGGAAGAATACCTGTATTCGGCCATGGAAGATTACAAAATCGACATCATGATCGAGACGGGACCCAATGCGCGTAGCGTCCAAATCAACCTGGAACCCTTTACGCTCATCGGTGCCACCACCCGTTCGGGCTTGCTTACCGCACCCATGCGGGCGCGTTTCGGCATTACGGCGCGCTTGAATTATTACGACAAAAAACTGCTTTCGCAAATCGTGAAGCGAAGCGCCGGCATCCTGCAAGTTCCCATCCGCGACGATGCGGCCTTGGAAATCGCTCGACGCAGCCGCGGAACGCCGCGAATTGCCAATGCCTTGCTACGACGGGTACGGGATTTTGCACAAATCAAAGGCGACGGCGTCATCGACCTGGCCATTGCCAAGTACGCCTTGGAAGCGCTCAATGTGGACGAATACGGCCTGGACGAAATGGACAACAAAATCCTGCTCACCATTATCGACAAATTCGGCGGCGGTCCCGTGGGACTGAGCACCCTGGCCACGGCTGTAGGCGAAAATGCCGAAACCATCGAAGAAGTGTACGAACCCTTCCTCATTCAGGAAGGTTTTATCAAGCGTACACCGCGCGGACGTATGGTTACGGGGCGCGCTTTCCGCCACCTGGGCAAGACGCCGCCTTCGGCGGAGGGGGGGTTGTTTGGATAAAATTTTAAATAATTTTAATTTAAATCATAAATGGTAAAAAAAACATACTTCTTTTTGTTATTTTTTCTCTTCCTAAGCAGCGGAATAATTCTAAATAGCTGCAACACAATAAAAAAATCTCAAAAGACAAAAAAAACAATCACCGAGTCCTCTTCCGACAAACCATCGTCCAAACCCGAAAGATTTGTCAGAAACAAACAAGGTGAATGGGTGAAAGACAACACACAAGCCGTAGATTATCGGTTTATGGACCGGCCGCCCCTGTTTCCCGAATGTGACGAATCGGCTCCGCTTCCGGAAAGACGCCAATGTCTCCAACAGCATATGGCCGGCATTTTTAAAAAGAATTTCAACACTTCGTTGGCGGAAAAGACCGGTAAACCGGGAGAAATTATTTATTTGAAAATTATTCTTCTGGTAGATAAAGAAGGACGTGTGAGGCCCAAGAACATTTCCGCACCCATTCCGGAACTTAAAAAGGAAGCCGAAAGGGTAACGGGTCTGATTCCACGACTCAAACCCGGCTATTGGAACGATAAGCCCGCGGAAACGCTTATCTTCTTGCCCATTGCCTTTAAAATCAAGAGGGATAAGTCTTCCGAACAAAAATAAGTTATAACCAGTTGCGTTTTTTTACTGTTCCTTGGCCGAAGGCAAGCGTTCCAAGGCCAGGCGGATTCGTTCGAGGGTTTCTTCTTTGCCCAAAAGTTCCATCATGGCAAACAAATCCGGACCTTTCAAGTCGCCGGCCAAAGCCAGGCGCAAGGGTTGCAGAACCTTTCCGAATCCCAAGCCATTGTTTTGAATCCATTCCGATAATTGTTCCTTTATAATACCGGCTTCCCAAGGAGTAATTGTGGCCAACACATCCTTCACCTCTTCCAGGATTTGAGGCGTTTGGTTTTTCCATTGCTTTTTGACGGCCTTGGGATGGTAGGCTTCGGGGCGTTGGTAGAAATAACCTGCCCATTTCCAAAAATCTTCGGGAAAAGTCAAGCGTTCGCGCACGAGAGGAAGAATTTGTCGCGTATAATTTTTTTCTTCTTCCGTTAATGGCCGTCCCAAATGTGTTTCCGTCACGGGAATGATTTTTTTCCAAATTTCTTCGTCGCTCAGGCGTTGGAAATGCTGGTGTTGGAACCATTTGGCTTTTTCGGGGTCGAACCGGGCACCGCTTTTGTTGATTCGGGACAAGTCGAAGGCTTCCACCAGTTCGTCCATACTAAAAATCTCTTGTTCGGTTCCTGGATTCCAGCCCAAGAGTGCCAGCATATTCACGAAAGCTTCGGGCAGATAACCTTGTTCGCGATAGCCCGGGGACACTTGACCCGTTCGGGGGTCTTTCCATTCCAAGGGAAAAACGGGAAAACCTCCGGCATCGCCGTCGCGTTTACTCAATTTACCTTTTCCGGTGGGTTTCAAAATCAAGGGCAGATGGGCAAAGGCGGGCGGAGTCCAACCGAAGGCTTCGTAGAGTAAAATATGCAAGGGAAGCGAAGGCAACCATTCCTCACCGCGAATCACATGCGTGATGCCCATCAGGTGATCGTCCACAATGTTGGCCAAATGATAGGTGGGTAGGCCGTCGCTTTTGACCAACACCTTGTCGTCCAAAACCGAAGCATCCACTTCCACATCACCGCGTACCAAATCTTTGACTTTAATTTTACGATTTTCGGGGATGCGAAAACGTATGGTGTAGGGTGCCCCGCCGGCCAAAAGACGTTGGGTTTCTTCGGCGGGCAGGCTTAAAGAGTTGCGCATTTTTTGGCGGACGGTGGCATTATACATAAAAGTCTCGCCACGGCTTTCATATTCTTTGCGTATGCGGTCCAGTTCTTCCGGCGTGTCGAAAGCGTAGTAAGCCTTGCCTTCGTCCAGGAGCCGGCGGATATACCGGTCGTAAATTTCCTTGCGTTCGCTTTGGCGGTAAGGTCCGTACTCGCCTCCGTAGCCATAACCTTCGTCGGGAACGATGCCGGCCCATTCCAGCGCCTCGCGAATGTATTCCACCGCACCCGGCACAAAACGCTTTTGGTCGGTGTCTTCGATGCGCAGGATAAATGAACCGTTGTTTTTACGGGCCAACAAATAATTATAAAGCGCCGTACGGACGCCTCCCATATGGAGCGGTCCGGTGGGGCTGGGAGCAAAGCGTACACGCATGATTCTTAACTTTTGATTGCAAAAGTAAAGCTTTTATCGGAGTTTAATCCGGCATAGAAACAATATTCCTTAATAAACATATAAAGCTTAACAAACCTACATTTCTTTCTACGCTTAACATTGATTATTAGAAGGAAAAAATGAAATGAATAAAATAAACCTGACAAGAGCTCCGGCATAATTATCTCGTAGGAATCCGTATTACGAAAATTAATGCTATTAAGCAATCATAAAAGGGGCTTTTTAAACCTAACTCCGGGAAAACTATAAGTAAAACATGCTTTCTTACATCCCTTAATTGACAAATATTTGTCCGATTTGAAAAATATTTCCTATTATTGCAATGTCTTTCACAACGACATCCCCCTTTTTACTTACCGGACTAGTTTTGAATTCCCTATAACCCTAAAAATATTTTGTTTGTATGACCAACAAGGAAATAGCCAAGTTGTTTTCGATTGAAAATTTGAAACAAAAAAAATTGGCCGAATTACAGGAATTGGCCAAAAAACTCGGCATCAAAAAATATTATCACCTCAAAAAAATGGAGTTGATTTACAAGCTCCTGGATTTTTATTCCGAAAACGGTGAAAAAATCAAAGAGATTTTCGCTTCCGAACCCGCGGCCGAAACACAACCGACTCAGCAGGCCGAAAAACCCAAAAGCCGCCGCGGACGCAAGCCCAAGCAAAAAACCGCCGAACCCAAAGAATCCCAAGACACAAAACCCAAAACCGAACCCACCGCGCAAGAATCCGCCCGTTCCGAACAAATCGAAGCCCAACAAGCCGGCCAAGCCACGGAACAACCTTCCTCGCGCGAGAAAACCCGTAAGAAACGGCGCCGCAAATTGGTGGTCAAGCAAGCCGATGATACCGCGGCCGAAACCACCACAACGCAACAAAGCGCCGATAACACTCAGGACAAAAAAAGCCGTGATACCGACCGGGATAAAACCCAAAACCAACCCGCCGTCCGGGAACAAAAAAACGAATCCGGCAAAACCAAAGACCAAACCGACCGCCACGACAAAGACAAAAAAAACGCTAAGGACAAAGAAAAAGAATTCGAATTCGAAGGCCTTATCGAGGTGGAAGGCGTGTTGGAAATCCTTCAAGAAGGTTATGGATTCCTGCGCTCGGCCGACTACAATTATCTTTCGTCGCCCGACGATGTGTATCTGTCGTCGTCGCAAATCCGCCTTTTCGGACTCAAAACCGGCGACACGGTGCGCGGCGTGGTGCGGCCGCCCAAAAACCAGGAAACCTTTTATCCGCTGGTGAAAGTTTTGAAAATCAACGGTCTCGACCCCGCCGTGGTACGCGACCGTATTGCTTTTGAACACCTGACGCCTATTTTCCCCAACGAAAAATTCAATCTTTCGGGATTCAAAAGCAATGTATCCACCCGCATCGTGGACCTGTTTTCGCCCATCGGCAAAGGCCAACGCGCCATGATTGTTTCGCAACCCAAAACCGGTAAGACCTGGCTCCTCAAAGACATTGCCAACACCATTGCCGCCAACCATCCCGAAGTGTACCTCATGGTCCTGCTCATCGACGAGCGTCCCGAAGAGGTTACCGACATGATCGAGAGCGTTCACGGCGAAGTAATCGCCTCCACCTTCGACCAACCCGCCAGCCAGCACGTAAAGGTGGCCAACATTGTTATCGAAAAAGCCAAACGCCTGGTGGAAAGCGGTCACGACGTGGTAATCCTGCTCGACAGTATCACCCGTCTGGCCCGTGCCTACAACACCGTACAACCCGCCTCGGGTAGGGTGCTTACCGGAGGGGTGGATGCCAATGCGCTTCATAAGCCCAAACGTTTCTTCGGTGCGGCGCGCAACATCAAGGACGGCGGCTCGCTTACCATCATTGCCACCGCTTTGGTGGACACCGGCTCCAAAATGGACGAAGTGATTTTCGAAGAATTCAAGGGAACGGGTAATATGGAACTCCAATTGGACCGCCGTCTGGCCAACCGCCGTATCTATCCCGCCATCGACCTGCTGTCCACCGGCACCCGCCGCGACGACCTGCTCCACGATCCGCGCACCATACAGCGCATGTGGTTGCTACGCAGGTATTTGGCCGATATGAATCCCATCGAAGCCATGGAATTCATTCGCGACCGTATCAAGGATACGCGCACCAATGAGGAGTTTCTCAATTCCATGCAGGAATAAGACCCCGGAAGAAAAATGACAATAAATTTTGTGCTTTACACAAAAGAATTTATATTTGTGCATTGTTGAAGGAGAGGTGACCGAGAGGCCGAAGGTGCACGCCTGGAAAGCGTGTGTGCGTCACAAGCGTACCGGGGGTTCGAATCCCCCCCTCTCCG
>JAADEB010000012.1 GCA_013153655.1 Chlorobiota bacterium | reverse complement strand
GAGGAATCTCCTATTTCCGTTGAACCGTTGAATCGTTGAATCGTTAAATCGATTAGCGGCTTTGCCGCACTTTAACCTTTCACCTTTTACCTTGGTCCTTATTATTGAGCGTTAAATCGCCGTGTCCGCCTCAGGCGGATGCAACCGTTTTCGAAGAATCCCGTGGAAAATCGATTAATGGCTCTATGGCTTTTTATCACGTTTACCGTTCTACGTTTCCCAAAAACACTTTCTCCTTGCTCCTTTGACCTTTAACCTAGTTTTTGAGCGTTAAACCGGTAGTTTCTGTTGAACAGTTGAATAGATTTTTTGTGAGAATGAGTGAAACCGTGATTTAGGGAATAGTTTTTGTAAAATTGCAAAACGGCTTTTCCGGATTATTCTTTATTCAACTCCTTTTCCAAAACTTCCGTCATACACTCCGTGGCCCCCGCCCGGCCTTCCACGTAGGCGCGTGCCCGTTCGCCCGCCCGGCGTCTTAGTGTATCATCCGTGTATGTCCGCATGACTTCCTCGAAATCCTCCGCCCCGCCGATACTCTTGGCGGCGCCTTCGGCTATCAGGTCCTTGGCTTCGATAAATTTTTGATAGTTGGGTCCGAACACCACCGGCAATCCGTACACCGCCGCTTCCAGGGTGTTGTGAATGCCGCGTCCGAAACCGCCGCCCACATAGGCCAGGTCGCCGTAGCGATACACGTATTTGAGCAAGCCCTTCACATCGCCGATGAGGATGTCTTTTTCCGCCGCTTGGCGGTCGAAGGCGGAATACAAGGCCGCCTCTCCGTTCGTGCGTTGCAGCAAGTCCGTTACATGCGCGCGCGTGGGTTCGTGCGGAATGATAAACAGTTTCCAATCCGCCGGCCGGTGTCGCCGCCACCAATCCAACAGGATTTTTTCGTCCGCCGGCCAGGTGCTACCCGCCACCAGCAGTTTTTTCCGGCCGCAAAAGGCTTTTACCACCGGAAAATCCACCGGCTGCGCCGCTACCTGCCGTACGCGGTCGAAACGGGTGTCGCCCGTTACCAGGGTTTGCGTGATGCCGTAGCGGTGCAACAGTTTTTCGGATGCCTCGTCTTGCAGAAAAAACAGGCGGAAACGTTTCAACACTTTCCTCAAAAATCCGTAACGCAACACGGCTTGATCTTCGCGAAAAATACCCGACACCAGGTACATGGGAACGTCCCGGCCGTGCAAAGCACGGGTCAGGTTCGGCCAAAATTCGTATTTCACGAACAACACCGCCCGCGGCCGGATATGTGCCGCCAGGCGCCGCATGTTGGAAGGCGTGTCAATAGGCAGGTAGAAATCCAAGTCGGCCGGCGTCTTGCGATGCTTCATTTCATACACCGACGGCGAGAAAAAACTGATCACCACCGGCCAATCCGGCCGGCGCTCCTTGATCCGTTCCACCACCGGCAACACTTGTTCGTACTCACCCACCGAAGCCGCATGAAACCACAGCGGCCGCTCCGGGAAGTCCGTTTCCAGCAGTTGGCGCATCAGCCCGCGCCGCCCGCGAAAGAAAGCGCCCGCCTTACCCGGCAAGCGGCTCAGGAGCGGCGTCATGGCATCGGCCAAAGCGGTGGCGGTGTTATAAAGAAACGGCATCAGCATTTAAAGGATATTTTTCAATTCGTTCAAGCGGCGCACCGTAGGTGCTACGGTTTCCGGTACTTGGCGCGTGGCCTGCGGATCGTAGAAGACGGCCTTCATGCCCACGTTCAAGGCGCCCGTAATGTCGCTGCCGAAACTGTCGCCTATCATCAGGCTTTCGTGTGCCAAGGCGCCGGCCTTTTGCAAGGCATGCGCAAACACTTCGGGATGCGGTTTGAGCCGGCCCACTTCTTCCGACAGGGTGATGGTAGCAAAATAGCGCCCCAAATCCGCCCGCTCGATTTTGGGATATTGCACTTCGGCAAAACCGTTGCTCAGCAAGTGGAGCGTATATTTTTCCTTCAAATATTCCAAAATATCCCGCGCATCCGCACACAAAGCCGTCCCTTCCGACAGGTAGGTTAAATACCGGTCGGCCATGCGGCGATACTGCGCTTCCGGCAGGCGAATACCCATTTGTTCCAGGCTTTGGCGCAGGCGGTTGTACTTGACTTGTTCCTTGCTTACGCGTCCGGCGGCATAATCTTCCCAACAGCGGCGGTTGACGGGATGATACACGGACAAAAATCGATCGAAATCCACCTCCAAACCTTCTTCGGCAAACACACGGCGATAGGCCGCATCCGAATTGGTCTCGAAATCCCACAACGTATGGTCCAAATCCAGAAAAATGTGTTTAATCTCCTTCACCGGCAAAATGTTTCAAAAGTTTAATATACACGTCCGACCAATCTTTCCATTCCTCGTATTCCGAGAGGATGGCGTTGTGAAAAACGGGATGAAACACGCCGCCGAATTGCCGGATTTCGTTTCCCGTTTCAATCAATTTGTTCAAAGCCTCTTCCGGCGTGAGTTTGTAAATGAATTTTAATTGATAATCGTTCACCACCACGGGATGCACCCGGAGTTCCGTAGGTGTTTCTTCCTGAAAATCGTAGAAGGGAAACGGATGCGAGGTGGAGGCGCGATAGCCCGTGATGCGCGGGTAGCCCATAGTGTAGTCGTCGCGAAATTCCAAGCGGACCAAATGGCGGTAGGCGTCGGGAAAAATGTTGCGGTAATAGTGGAAATGCGCCTTGTTGACCGATTTGTGGATCAGCTCTTCCAGTTTTTGGCGTTCATAGCGAATGCGCTTGGGATGCAAGGCCGATTCGTAGGCAATCAGCAGGCCCGTTTCGGCATAATCGGCCACGGTCTTAATGATGCGTTTGAGCGGCGGCTTGCCGATGGAAATATTGTGATCGTATTGCGAATAGGTACCCACCAGGAAAAAGAACACGGGATGCAGGCGGTTTTGCTTGCCCAAGGCAATGAATTTGTTGAAGGTGTCGTAAGGGTCTTTCTTCTCGAACCAGACGTACTTGATACGCGCCCAGGTTTTGCGAAATTGCAGGCGAAAAAAGGTGTCGGCTATGCCGCCCAGGAAGCGGAGCAATCCCTTGTGCTTGTAGAGGTGCGACACGGTTACGTTCACCACCGGCTGGAAGCGGAAATCCGGTCGCGGCACTTGGAGGCCGGGATATTTTTCGCGGAATTGTTGGACAAACATGTGGAGCCATTGTTCCACCAGCGGCCTGTCGAGGAAACCCATGGCGTGTGCGATGCTTTGCGCGTAGGTGTAGCGGCCGTGTTCGTCGGTTTGGTGCGGCAGGTATTCCTCGTAGCGCGAGATGAGGTAGAAAATGGCCGAAAACAGGTCAAACGGCAGCGAAGCCTCCTTGTCCGTGGCAAAAATCACCGGCAGGTGTGCCCAATTCCCTTTGGCGATTTCCACCGGCCGGATGCCGTTTTCGTAGAGCAAGGATCCGGCATGGATATGAAATTCGTCGCCCAGGCGTTTGCCGGTGTAGGAAAATTTGGGTCCGTTGTAGGCCACAAATTCCTCGATGCGCTTGGTAAAACGGATGGGAATACGCAGGATGTTTTGAAAAACATGGTGAAACACGTAGCGCATCCGCGGACTTTCGCGGGAAATAAAAATCAAAATATGCGCATGGTTTTCCGGCATCCTCGGCTTACTTGCTTCAAAATTACGGTATTTATTTGAAATGTTGTTAAACCGTTAAATCGTGGAATCGTGAAAATAGCTATTGGCCATTAGCCGCTAGCTCTTAGCCTTGATAAATCTCCACATTAGCCATAACAAAATGAGTTTATTAGTTGTTTTTTTACTATTTCACTAAAACACTAACTCACTCATACACTCAATAAACACGTTCCACATTTCCCGTTTCCCGAAAAAGGCACCCGTCACCGGTCACCGGTCATCCGTCATCAGTCAATATCGATTTAACGATTTAACGGTTTAACGATTTAACAACCTATTCAACAGAAATTACCGGTTTAACAAATCATATCCTCTTCCGAATCCCTTTTTTCCCTTAACTTTGAGGCACAGACCCAGGCCATGCAACCGGAATTTTCCTTTATTATTCCCGTATACGAACGTCAAGACGAACTGGAAGCCCTGCTTCACAGTTTCCGCCAAACCATGCCGCCGGATTTTTCCTATGAAATCATCATAGTGGACGACGGCAGCCGCCAAGCGGATTTGAAACGGGTGACGGACCATTTTCCCGGATTGCCCGTTCATTACATTCGCCAGGAAAATGCCGGTCCCGGTGTGGCCCGCAACCGCGGCATGCAACAGGCCCGAGGCCAATGGTTTGTGCTAATCGATTCCGATGTGTTGTTTCCCGGCGATTATGCCCACCAGCTCCAAAAGGCCGTTGCGCATTTCCCCCAAGCCGGCATGATCGGTGGTCGCGACACGGACCATCCGTCTTTTTCCGTTTTCCAAAAAGCCGTGAACCTGGTTATGACATCGTTTTGCACCACCGGTGGGATTCGCGGCAACAAAACCCGTGTAGGCCGTTTCGTACCGCGCAGTTTCAATATGGCCGTCCACCGCAAAGTATGGGAACAAATCGGCGGTTTTTCGGACATGCATCCCGGCGAGGATCCCGAATGGGTTTACCGTTGGTGGCAAACCGGCGGCACCACGGCTTCCTTCCCTGCCTGGAAAATCTATCACAAACGGCGCATAAACCTTCGTTCTTTCATCCGTCAAATTCGCAAATTCGCCCGCACCCGCGTCATTTTGTCCAAACTGTATTCCGGCACTTTTTCGCCCGTGTTTTTGGCGCCCGTTTTGTTTGTGCTTTTTACGGTGGCGGCGGTTTTCTATGTACCCTTTCGCCTGTTGTTGGGATTATATCTTTTTTGTGCCTTTGTCGAATTTTTGTGGCGTTCGCGAAATATTGTCGCCGCGCTGGCGGCACTTCCGCTTATTTTTGTGCAAAATGCCGTTTATGCCCTCGGCCTTATCGAAAGTTTTATACCTATATATATATTAAGGAAAAAACCGCGCGAAGCATTCCCGTCCCTGTTTTTCAAAAAATCGAAATAGATGAACCGGTTCAGTCGTCAAAACATACGGCATTTTCTTTTTCGGCAAAACGATTTCGGCATATTGCTTTTCTTCTTGCTCGTTTCGTTTTTGCTGTGGATTTCCATGCAAGGCCAACGCCAACCGTCCTTGCGCCAGACTGTTGTACGCTATCGTCTCAACGACAGTCTCCTGTTGCCGGCCGACCTGTCCGATACACTCCGGGTAAGGCTCCGGGGTAACGGGTGGGAGCCATGGTGGTGGCGTGGCAAGTGGAAACAAATCACCGTGAATCTCCATTCCGCCGAAACGGTCGACACCGCTCGCCTGCTTCATGATATCCAGAAGCAATGGCAAGACAAAATGACATTTACCGGCGGCCGCTTAAATGTTCCCCGCCGGTGGCATTGGAAAAAGGTGCCCGTCCGCCCCGAACTGCGCATCCGCACGGCGCCTCATTATGCCCTTCGCCGAATCGATTTGCACCCTGATTCGGTTTGGGTTTTGGCTCCCCGCCAAGTGCCGCTTCCCGACAGTCTCCGGACCGGAGCCGTTATGATGAATGACCTGCATGGTTCCCGCCAACAAGCTGTGGCCGTGAAAATACCCCCCGGTATGCGGGTGTTTCCCGAAAAAATTACGGTAAAGGCCACCGCCTCGCTCTACGAAGAAAAAGAAGTGGAAGTGCCCGTAAGCATTCCGCCTGACATAAAGCCCGCACCCGTCCTAATGCCCTCGCGCGTGCATGTGCATTACAAACGTTGGGTAGGTGCCGCAGGTCCGCAAAAAAAATGGATTTTCGAACCCGAAAAAAAAGATTTGGGAAAACGCGAAAAACTGCGTATCCGGCTCCGACAAAAACCGCCCGATGTGTTTGAATACGATTTCTACCCCCGCGAAACCGATTACCTTATTGTCGAACCATGAAAAAACAAACATCCAAACCCAAAATCCTGTGCATCACCGGCCGCATGGGTACCGGGAAATCCACCGTAGCGGCCTATTTTCGCGACCGGTGGAACATTCCGGTCTATATCGCCGACGACCGCGCCAAATTCTTAATGAATCACGACGAAAACTTAAAAAAATCAATAAGAAAATCTTTTGGAAATGACAGTTATCATAAAAATAAGCTTAATACAACTTATTTAGCCGGAAAAGTATTCGGAAATCCCGAAAAATTGGCCGAATTGGAAAATATGGTGCATCCCGTTGTGAGAAAAGATTTTAGGGAATGGATTAAAAATCAAAACGCTCCTTATGTGATTTTGGAAAATGCCATACTCGAAAAAAGCGGGATGGATACGAATTGCGATATGATTCTGGTTGTGGAAGCCCCCGAACATATTATAATCGAACGGGTTAAGCAACGTAACGGCTGGACCGAAGAACATATTCGAAACAGGTTGAAACATCAACGTCCTTCCGTGTCGAATAAACAAAATACAGTATATATTGAAAATTACGAAGATTTCAATAAAATTACTTCGTTTTTGAATGATATTCACGAAAGTTTATTAAAACAATGAATATGTCATTGTTACAGCTCATTTTTTTGCACATCAATACTTGTTTTAATTAAAATTAAGGCGAATATTTTAATTTATAAAATTTTTCTTTACATTTGCGTCGTGAATAAACGACTCAACATCCTGGCCTACGTCATTACTTTTTCCATCATAGGACTTATAGTCGTACAATATTTATTTATTAAAAAGGAACGAAACCTGTTGGAGAACCAATACCGGATGAGCATCCAACAGGCTATAAGCAAAGTGGATAACCGGATTAAGGAGTATGAAGTGGACAATTTGACCGAAAATCCCAACTCCATTGTGGCACAAATTCTACGTGCCGACAGTGCTTCTTTCTTCGGGAGGTTCTCCTTTAAAAGTCTTCAAAACGCCTGGTGTGAATTAAACAAAATTTACGAAAAAAAATCCTCTTCTTCTCATACCGCCAAAAAAAATAGTGATTCCACCGCCGATAGCTTATCCGCTGCCGGCGGTTTCTTGAATCATAATTCCGAAGATCTGCGTCGCCTGGAAAAACTTGCCATTTATTTGACTTTCCGGGATTTGCTATGCCGCCAGCCCATTCACCAACGTGTGCCGGCCGATTCTCTGCAAATTTGGTTGAAAGAAGAATTTCGGGAACGTAATATGAATTTCCCCTTCGGTTTTGCTATATTTAACGACGGCATCCAAACCGTAGTCCATAATAATGAATTCAAAACCGGCCCCGGTTATTTTACCGTTTCTTATCCCGTCATGCGCGACGGTAACGGTCGTAACAAGTACGTGCTCAAAGTGAGCATTCCTTTCCGGTATATACATACAAGAACGTTTTACTACCTGATCGCCTTGGGACTGGCCTTTCTTTTTATTCTGGTTATTGTTTATCTTATAACATTATACCAACTCTACAAACAACGATACCTGGCCAAAATCAAAAACGATTTTATCAACAACATCACCCACGAATTCAAAACCCCCATCGCCACCATCAACCTTATTGCCGACACCATTAAGAGCCCGGCCATAATTAATAACCCCGACGCCATTAAGAAATATATCAAAAACCTCAAAAACGAAAACCGCCGCATGCTCGACCAGGTGGAAAAAATCCTCACCCTCGGTAAAATCGAGCAAAACAAATGGATTTGGAAAAACGAACCCATCTCCGTCAATGAAACCATCGAGGACGTTATCGACCAACTCTCCCTTATCCTCCAAGAAAAAGGCGGACACATCACCTTCGAACCCATGGCCGACCGGGATATCATCCAAGGCGACCCCGTCATGGTCCATAACATTTTTGTCAACCTCATCGACAACGCCATCAAATACTCCAAGGACAAACCCGAAATTCAGGTACGTACTTATAACAAGAAAAATTATGTGGTGGCCGAAATTAAAGACAACGGCATCGGCATGAGCAAAACGGTACAAAAACATATATTCGATAAATTCTACCGAAAACCCACCGGCGACGTGCACAACATCAAAGGCCACGGCATCGGCCTGACCTTCGTCAAACAAGTGCTCGACCGCCTCGGTGCGGATATCTTCGTGGAAAGCGAACCCGGAAAAGGTACCACTTTCTTTATCTATTTCCCCCTCAAAAAACCGAAAAAATCCAAATCACCCGGCGACAAACACACGAAAAACAACTAAAACCCTAATATTATGGACAAAAAACAAAAAATCCTCCTCGTGGAAGACGATCCCAATTTCGGACCGATGCTCCGCGACTTCCTACGTCTGAACAACTACGACGTAGTTCTGGCTACCAACGGAATCGACGGTTTGGAAAAATTCAAAAACGAAGATTTCAACATGATTCTGCTGGACGTGATGATGCCCTACAAGGACGGATTCACCCTGGCTACCGAAATCCGCAAACGCAACAAGGACGTGCCCATCATCTTCATTACGGCCCGCTCCATGAAGGACGATGTGATCAAAGGCTACCAAGTGGGTGCCGACGATTACATCACCAAACCCTTCGATTCCGAAGTCTTGCTCTACAAAATCAAATCCCTCATCAGCCGTAGCATCAAGACCAATGAAACCAAGAGCAACCAACAACACTTCAAAATCGGCGATTTCAATTTCGATTCCAAATTGCGCCTCTTGAAGTACAAGGACGAAGAACCTCAAAAACTCTCGCCAAAGGAAAGCAAATTGCTCAAACTCCTGGCCGAGTACAAAAACGACCTCATGCCCCGCGAATTGGCCTTGACCCAAATCTGGATGGACGACAACTATTTCACCTCCCGAAGCATGGACGTGTATATCGCCAAGCTGCGTAAATACCTGGCCAAAGACCCCAACGTGGCCATCGTCAACATCCACGGTGAAGGCTTCCGCTTGGTGGACAAAACCGAGGAAGAAAACGCGGAGGAAAGCGAAGAACAAGCCTAAACGCCTTGAACCGGGAACACACATCCGGTCAATGGTTTTTTGCCGGCCGCATCGAAGGTGACGAATACGTGTTCGACACCTTCGAGAGCGGTCATTTGGTCAAAGTGCTACGCAAACGCGAAGGCGACCCCATCGTCCTCACCGACGGAAAAGGCCGGGTGTACGAGGCTGTCATCACGGCGGCGCATCCGCGCAAAACCGTGGTCCGCATAACCGGCAAACGCCTCCTGCCCCCGCCGGAACGCCGGCTGCACGTGTTTATGGCGCCCACCAAAAACATGGACCGCTTCGAATGGTTTCTCGAAAAGGCCACCGAACTCGGCGTATGGAAAATCACCCCGCTGATTACCCGCAACACCGGCCGCAAAAAACTCAACTACGACCGGCTGGAAAAAATCATCGTCTCGGCGGTCAAACAGAGCAAACGCGCCTACAAACCCGTTTTGCATCCGGCCATCACCTGGAAAAACATCCCTTGGGAAAGCCACCGATTTTTTGCCGCCTTGTGCGAAGCGGACCGCTACCGGAACAAGGACTATGCCCAAGCGCGCCGCGCCGCGGTGATCGTGGGACCCGAAGGCGGTTTCGCCCCGGATGAGCGGGAGGAATTGCAGCAGCGAAACATTCCCGCCATACGCCTGTCCGCCTATCGCCTGCGTGCCGAAACGGCCGGCATCACCGCCGTATGCCGTTTCTACTGCAATGATTCCTAACTCCCAAAAACGAACATCATGCTTGAACGTGTGCTTCGCTTCATCTTCTGGACCGGCCTGCTCATCGCCGCCGTTTGGTGGTACATGAATTGAGAGGAAACAGGGAAAAGGACAAGGATTCGGGACACGGAAAACGGTTAACGTAAAACGTGGAACGAACCTTGGGAAACGGGAAAGCCCGTGATATCGGTTTTCCATGGATTTCTATGGAAACTATTGTACGATTTAACAAAGGCCAAATCCCAAATCCCAAATCCCAAATCCGTTTTCATTTCGCCTCCGGAACCCCTTTTTCTCCCTCACAGGCC
>JAADEB010000066.1 GCA_013153655.1 Chlorobiota bacterium | reverse complement strand
GTAGGTGGCACCGTAGCGGCGGCGGGTAAGCGGTTTGATTTTTCCGTCCCGCAGATCCATTTCCACCACATTCAGGCCGTTGTAGTCGTCGCTCCATCCGATATGGAGCGAGTCGGTGAAGAAAGGATTTTCCAATTGAAAAGAACGGGTATGCGGAAGTATGTTTACGGGTTTGGATTCGCTTTCGTTCCAATACCAAAGATAAAGCCCGGTGCCGCGTTCTTCGTCCAGGGCGGCGATCAGCAAACGGTGGCCTCCGGGTGAAAATACGGGGTAGTGTAAGGAATAAAATCCCCGGAAAACGCGGTCGGTGAGTAGTTGCATATCCTTTGTGCGGCGAATTTCCACGTGTGGGCGTAAAAGGCTATCGTAGTAAACGGCGGCCAGGTAGTGGCCGTCGGTGCTGAGTTTCAGGTCGGTGTAGCGTTTGCGCAGGCCGCTATGGCGAATTTTGAAGGTATGGAGGTCCAGCATCACGGGTTCGGTCATTACTTGTTTTTGCCAGCGCGGGTGCGGACGGTATTCGAGCCAGGCCGCATAGCGCTTGCCGGCCGTGAAGCGGTAGGCGGGAATGCCGGTGATTTTTTCCGGTGGGCTTCCTGCGGCGGTTTGTATCATGATAGCCGGCGAGGTGTCGAAACCGTAATGCAGGTAGAGAATTCCTCCCCCGGGAAGCGGATGGGGATAAATATCGTGGGCGTAGGGTTCGCGGCCGCGCCGGACGTAGTCCGGAAGCGGCCGCACATGTTCCGGTATGCGTCCGGACCAATATTTCCGGAGGTCGGCCCAGGTGCTGTCGGCCAATTGGCGGAAATTTAGGTTCCTTTCCGTTATTAAAGCGTCATGAAATCCGAAGGGCAATACATATGCATATTTTGCACCCTCCCTAATTAAGGTGCCGATGGGGCTTTCCCCGTTTTCGGATTCGTAGGGAAATGGGCCGGGATGTTGGTGGAGATAGCTGACCAGATAATAACCCAAATGGTAATGGGAGGGATAATATTTTTTGTAGGACTGATAGTAGAAGTCGTAGTAATTGAGATCTTTGCCGGGATATTCGTGTACCACGGCTTTGACGGGCATGGCAAAACGCCCGGTACGGCCGCGTCCGGCCGGCCCCCAAACGGTTTCGGTATAGACGGCATCTCCTTCGAAGAGCCACATGGGATAGGTCATAAACATGCCGGCTATTTGGCCCATGTCACCGGCCAGCCATCGCAAGATCCGGATGCCACCGCTGTTCATGGCATCGAATTGGGTGATGTGACGGTATTCGTGTACGGCCAGGTCGCGGTACCAGGCTCGGTTGCCGAAATAAAGTCCGTAGTAGGGTGTCATATACCATTCCGTACGGCGGGGTGCCAGGGCGGCATAACCATTGGGTACGGCAGTGTAGCTATTGAGAATCACCGGCGTAAGGCGTGTTTTGTAGCGAAGGCCTTTACCTATTTGGCGGTGGTTATGTTCCAGAAAATAGGCGGTTTTGCGGGCCAAGCTGTCGATTTCCCGGGGATAGATGATGCGGAAATGACCGGTTCGGATTTCGCGCCATTGAATGCGGGGCGGAAATTGTTGGGCATGAAGACCGAAAAAAAGGAAGCCGGTAAGGAAAGCGAAATATTTTTTCATGATTCGGAGCAAAATAGATTATTCAAAGATAAGATGTTTGGGGGAGATTTGATGAATTGTTAAACCGTTGAACCGGGCAATCGTTAAATCGTGAAATAGAAGAACCGATGACCGGGAACTGATGACGGGATTCTCGGAAAATGGATTTTATTTAATGAACAGTGGACAATTTTTGAGCGAATTAATGAAAGAGTGAAAAGGTTAAAGGCTTTTTTACATACCGGTTACAAGGTTGTGGGATTTAACGGTTTAACGGGAATTCATCCAAATCCCAAGTGTCAAATCCTAAATCCGTGGTAATGGAGATTACTTCCGTCTGAGGTTGACACGGCACTGCATTCGAAATGACAAAAAACGATTACACGATTGCACTGTTTAACGATAATATAGAGATTTCTCAGTCGCTATGCTCCTTCGAAATGACATCCGTCATCGGTCCTTTTCCGATTCAACGATTGCATGCTCAAAAATAAGGTAAAAAGTGAAAAGTGCGGTTTCGGGAAACGTAGAACGATAAACGGAAAATGTGGCGGCGAAGCCGCTAATCGGTTTAACGGTTGACGGTTTATTGGATATTCACCCAAATCCTAAATCCTACATTATCAAATCCGAATTTCGCTATTCGGGAAAAAAGTTCTATATTTGCAAGCCGAAAGTAAAGCTACGAAAATGAAACGCACTTATCAACCTTCGAAACGCAAACGCCGTAACACCCACGGTTTTCGCAAACGCATGCAGACGCGCTGGGGTCGTGCCGTATTGGCCCGCCGTCGTAAAAAAGGACGTAAACGCTTGACCGTATCGTCCGAGATATTCAATAAAAAATAATTGACCCTAACCGTAGAAACGGAGACAAAAACCGCCTGCATGTTTGTTCGGCGGTTTTTTTGTATTTTTAGGCTAAAATAAATCCGTGACGGAAAAACTTCCCGTACATACCGAAGAATTCATTTTCGACCGCTTGGGATTGGATGATGCGGCACGGTGGTTGTTCGACAAGTGTGCGTCTCATGCCGTATGGCTTTTCGATGCGCCCATGGGAGCGGGCAAGACCACGCTCATACGGGCTATCATCCGCCGCCTGGATGCCGGAGCGTTCTTGGGTTCACCCACTTTTTCCATCGTTCATGAATACGAAGGCCGTGAAGGAGAGAAAATCTTCCATTTCGACCTTTACCGGCTCAAACGCTTCGAAGAATTGGCCGATATCGGCTTCGATATGTATTTGGATCGCGGTGATTTAATTTTTGTGGAATGGCCCGAAAAGGCCTTGCCGTTTCTCGATGATTATTGCCGTATTCGCCTGGAAATCATCGATCCGCAAACCCGCCGCCTTATTTTGGAAAAACCGGTTTCATGAAACATACATTCCAACAAATTTATATTCCCCAGGAAGAGCGCTTGGCGATTCTGAATCGTCGCGGAAATCTTTTTATCGGTATCCCCAAGGAAACCCATTTGCAGGAAAAACGGGTTTGCCTAACGCCGGACGGGGTGGCCACACTCACGGCTCACGGACATAAAATCCTGTTGGAAGAAGGTGCCGGGGAAGGCGCTCTCTATTCCGACCGCGATTACGCCGAAGCCGGGGCCACCATTACGCCCGACCGCCGCAAAATATTCCGGAACGATATCGTACTTAAAGTGGAACCACCCACCTTGGACGAAATCGAATTGATGCGGCCTAAGAGCACCATTTTTTCGGCACTTCAACCCAACATACAGGACGAAAGTTTTTTCAAGCCGTTGCTCGAAAAACAAATAACGGGCATTGCTTTCGAATATATTCGCGACGAACACGGCATGTACCCCATCGTACGGCCGCAGAGTGAAATTGCGGGGACGGCGGCCATTTTGATTGCCGCCGAATTGCTGGGTAAGCCGGGCATCAGCCGCAATCTGCTTTTGGGCAATATCAGCGGGGTGCCGCCCGCCGAAGTGGTTATCTTGGGTGCGGGAACCGTGGGTGAATTTGCCGCCCGTACGGCCATCGGTTTGGGCGCATCGGTGAAAGTTTTCGACAATTCCATTTCCAAATTACGCCGGTTGCAGACCAATGTGGGCCGGATTGTGTATACCTCCACCCTTCAACCCACCAATATCGCTTCGGCTTTGCGGGTGGCCGATGTGGTGATTGGCGCTTTGCGGGGCAAGATACGTACCCCTTTGGTCATCACCGAGAGTATGGTGCAAAACATGAAACCCGGTTCGGTGTTGGTGGACGTTAGCATCGATCGGGGCGGTATTTCCGAAACTTCGGAATTGACCAATCATTCGGAGCCGGTGGTGATCAAGTATGATGTTATTCATTACGGCGTTCCCAATATCCCTTCCAAATATTCGCGTTCGGCTACCATTGCTTTCAGCAACGTATTGGTACCCTACCTCAAACGCGTGGCCGAATTCGGCGGAGTGGAAAAAGCCGCTTCCTTCGACCGGGGCATTCGTGAGGGTATTTACACCTATCGCGGCATGATTACCCACCGGAATGTGGCCGAATGGTTCGGTTTCGATTATCGCGATATTCATTTGTTGTTTATTTAAAATAATTGTTGTTAGACCGTTATACCGTTGAACCGTTAAATCGATAATTTCTGTTGAATAGTTGAATTGTTGAAAAGTTGAATAAATGAGGAATTTCTGTTAAACCGTTAAATCGTTAAACCGTTAAACCGTTTTCGAAGAATCCCGTGAAAAATCGATTAATGGCTCTATGATTTTTTATCACATTTACCGTTTTCCGTGCCACGTTTCCCGACCTAATGCATCGGTTTTTGGTCACCGGTCATTTCAATTAAGGAGTGTGTGGCCGTCACTTTAACCTTTGATATTTCCCTTTTTACCTCCTTCTTTGATAATTAAACCGTTGTCTTTCGTTTTACATTGACTTGCTCTGTCTCTTTTATATTATGCTTCCGGAAATTATACCTGTTTATTAAGCACCGGAATCTTTTGAAATATTTTTCCGGAATAGATGCAACATTTTTATCTTGTTGTACGTTATGGTGAGTGCCGAAAAGGCTTTTGCCTGTAAATGCTGTCAGTTTGACAGTCAGGCACTTTTTTTGTGGAGGATTGGAAAAATATTCGGTATGACGAAGCGGTTGATGTTTTTGTTTTTATGGATAAGCGGTTTATCGCTTTGGGGTCAAACGGATTTCCGGGTGCGGGTATCGCGTAATGAATTGAATAAGGACGAACGCTTGCGGGTGGATTTTATTTTGAATCGTCAGCCCGAGCGTTTCGAGCCGCCGGCTTTTCGTGATTTTTATGTGGTTATGGGACCCATGGAATCCTCCGGTTCGCAGGTGAGTATAATCAACGGCCGCATGCAACGCAGTTACACTTATTCCGTGTCCTATGTGTTGACACCCATGCGGACGGGAACCCTTACCATTGAACCTGCTTCGGCGGTGGTGGAAGGTAAAACCTATCGTACCAAGCCCGTCCATATCAATGTGAGTCAAGCGCAGCAGGCACCGCCGGCCGTTTCGTCGGCCAAGCCGGGTAATCTGCGTACCGAAAACATTCCCGCCGGCAAAGATGCTTTTATCCGTTTGGAAATTTCCAACAGACGACCCTATGTGGGACAAGCCGTCAGTGCCGTTTACAAACTTTACATCAAAGACGGAATCGGAGTGGCCGATTACGGTCAGACCCAAATACCGGAACCCAAGGGTTTTTGGACCGAAACCATAAAAGATAAACCCGTGGAATTGGGTATGGTGGAGAAGGACGGCCAAACATACCGGGTATATGCATTGCGACAATTAATGCTTATTCCGCAGCATGCCGGAAAATTGGAAATCACCCCTCAGAAAATCGAAATGATTCTTGTCAAGAAGGTGGTGCGTCAAATGGGGCCTTTTCAATTTTATGATGAAGTGCCCGAACATGTTTACCTCAGCACTCCGCACACGGTAATCGAAGCCAGACCTTTACCCGAAAAAGATAAACCCGTGGATTTTTCCGGAGCGGTGGGTCGTTTCGATCTTTTTGTCAATGTTTCCGACACGGTGGCGGCCGCCGGAAACGACCTGAGTGTGGAGGTAAAAGTGACGGGAAAAGGCAATTTCAATATGTTCGAATTACCCCGGCCGGTTTTTCCGCCCGAATGGGAGGTTTACGATCCCGAACATAAAATCAATACCCGTCCCACCTACACGGGCTACAAAGGCTCGGTAAGCGACCTTTATACGGTGATTCCCCAAAAGCCGGGCAAATACACCTTGCCGCCCATTACGTTCAGTTATTTCGATCCCGTCGACGAAACCTACAAGCGCCTTAGCGGTCCGGCCTATAATTTTGAAATAACGGGCCGGCGCGTGCAGACATCGGCACCCTATGCAGGTGCGGGACAAGGCGGTTTCAGAAATATCGAATCCGTCAGCCGTTGGATGAGCGCGGATGCGGTGCCTTTTTGGCAACAAAAATGGTTTGCATGGATGTTGTACTTGCCTTTTATCTTTCTTTTTTTGGTCTTGGCGTTTAAATATTGGCAAAGCCGTCACCGCCCCGACGAACAAAAACAACGCCGGCAACGTCAAAACCGTTACATCAAATCCCTGCTCAAAGAAGCACGAAATCATTTGAACGAACCGGCCGTTTTCTACGGATTAATCGAAAAAGCTTTACGGGAATATTTCAAAAACCGCTTGGAATTGGACAGTACCCGTCTACACCGGACCGGTATCGACGAAGCCTTGGCGGCACGCCGTGTGGCACCAGAATACCGCGAGGAACTCCAAGCCTTGTGGCAACACATCCAGCAAGCGCGTTATGCTCCGGCCGGAAGTTTCGATACGTCCGCCGATTATGAACAAATTCGCACATGGTTGGAAAAACTGGATAAAATCTTGAAAAAATGAAACGAATTTTTTACGGCATCATCTTCCTTACCTTTTCACTTTCGATGCTTCAAGCACAACAGGCCGATTCCCTTTTTAGCCAAGCCAACCGGCTTTATGCGCAAAAGAAATATGCAGAGGCATTGGATGTTTACCGGCGTATTCCCGAAACGGGAAAAGTTTCCGCCGAATTGTATTATAACATGGGTAATGCCGCTTACAAACTCAATAAGAAAGCCCTCTCGGTATTGTATTACAAAAAAGCCTTGAATTTGCGTCCCGGATATGCCGCGGCAAAACATAATCTGACCCTCATTCGTCGTAGCCTTACCGACCGGATTGAGCCGGCCCCCTTGGCATTTCATATAAAATTATGGAAAAAATGGACCGGGATGCTTTCCGTAGGGGTCTGGGCGATTTTGTCGAGATTGTGGGCCTGGTTGCTGTTGGCGGCGGTTTTGTTTTATCTTTATTCCCAAAAGCCGGCCCGGAAGCGTTGGGCTTTTGCTTTGGCCGGGATATCGGCGGGTATTTGGATGCTGACATGGATAAGTTACCGTTCCGCCAAAGCGGAGCATGAAAAAACGGAGGCCGTGGTGGCGGTTCCCGAGACCCGATGGCGGGCTCGAATCGATACGGACACTTCCCGAACGGGCATTTTACATGAAGGAACCGTGGTGAAAATCCTCGACAGCTCGGGGAATTGGTATCATGTACGCACGGCCGACGGTAACCGTTTTTGGGTACCCGAATCGGACGTTTTAAAGATAAACGAACGGTATTAATTTGTTAAAAATGATAACTATCATAAGCGGAGGAAATTTTGTTGGCTATTTTTAAGCTCAATTGAGCGAATATTATGAGCCAAATACGTCCATTTCAAGCCATACGGCCGGTCAAAAACAAAGTCTGCCTGGTGCCTACCTATTCGGTGGATCATTATTCCAAATTGGAAATCAACCGTTTGATTCGCTTCAATCCTTATTCGTTCCTCAACGTGATTGCCAAACCTTATGTGCGTCATTTGCCTTTGGAAAAAAGATATGCATCCATTCGCAAGAAAATCAATAAATTTCTGAAAACCAACGTTCTGCTTCACGATAATATTCCTTCCTTCTATTTGCTTCGCATCACCACCAAAACGGGCGATCAGTTTACCGGATTCGTGGGTTTGGCCTCTACGGACGAATATTTGGAAGGCAATATTCGCCGCCATGAAAAAACCTTGGAAAACCGGGTAAAACTTTTTACGGATTATCTCTACCATGTGCGCCTGAATGCCGAACCCGTTCTCCTGGCACATAAACCTGCGGAGGACATCGAAAAGGTGAAACGGGACATCCAAACCCAAATTCCCGTATATGAATTTTCCATGAACGACGGCACCGTGTTCGAAGCCTGGACCGTTTCGCGCCACGAAGATATTTACCAAATCCAAAAGGCCTTTGCCGGATTGGAAGCCTTGTATATAGCCGACGGTCATCACCGGGTGGAAAGTTCCGCCAGGCTCAAACAACGTATGCAGGACGAAAATCCCTATCACACGGGCTTGGAATTCTACAACTATTTTATGGCTTTTTTCCTGCCTTGGGACCAATTGAAAATTTACGGCTACAATCGCGGTGTCAAGAACATGCCGCCGGTGGACAAAAAAGATTTCGTGCGGCATTTATTGGAAAAATTTCAAGTGGAATTTCTCGGTAAATTGCGCGAACCGGCGGCCGATGAGGCCATTATCACTTTCGACGGCAAAGAGTTTATCGTCATAAAAATTCCCCGGGAATATTTGGACCGCGGATTGAGCGTGCCGGAAGTGGTGAACCGCGAAATTGTGGAGAAACTTATTCCGCCGGGGCGAAAACCGGAAATGATTTATTGCCCGGCCAAAAACAGTAATGTGTGCATCACCAAACGGATTAAAACCGGCGAATGTAAAATGGCCTTGTTCCTGCCGCCGGTGCCTTTCGAAACCATTAAACGCAAGGCCGACAACGGCGAAACCCTGCCTCCGAAAAGCACTTATATCGACCCCAAATTGTTGAGCGGATTATTTATCTTTGAATTTTAATCCGTAGCATGAACAACGATATTTGTAGCAAAATCCGGTTCTATCGCGACCAACTGCCACCGGAGGGTATCCTGGTGGCCGTGTCGAAGACCAAACCCGCCGAAATGATCCGCGTCGCCTACGATTGTCCGCACCGGGATTTCGGCGAAAACAAGGTGCAGGAAATGAAAGCCAAACACGAAGTGCTTCCCGCGGATATCCGGTGGCATATGATCGGTCATTTGCAGACCAACAAGGTGAAATACATCGCGCCTTTCGTTTGGCTGGTCCATAGTGTGGACCGGGAGAAAATCCTGCGCGAGATTGACAAGCAGGCGGCTAAGCACGGGCGGGTGATTCCGGTTTTGTTCCAATTGAAAATCGCACGGGAAGAAACCAAATTCGGCCTCACGGAAGCGGACTACGAAGCCTTGTTGGATGCGTACGAAGAAGGCCGTTTTCCGCATGTACGCTTAACGGGCCTCATGGGCATGGCTTCCCTGACGGACGACACGGAACAAATCCGCCGTGAGTTTCGCGGATTGCGCCGCAAATACGAAGCGCTTCAAAACCGTTTCCCCGGCATCCGTTACCTGTCCATGGGTATGACGGGCGATTACCGCTTGGCATTGGACGAAGGGGCCAATATCATCCGCATCGGCAGCGGCATTTTCGGTGCGCGGGATTACGGACATTGATTCGGAGATATTCGGCATTTGCATAAAAAAATCCCCGGCGGTAATACCGGGGATGTTTTTTCGGGAAAAGGACTTATTGCAGATTAATCACCAAAGACAGGTTCCCGTAAGGCACGGAATAACCGTAAGGTTCAATCATTTCCTTAAAAAAGTAATGCGTCAGAGGATAAGCAAAATCGACGTCCAATCCTATTCTTTCGGTAAACATATAGGTAAAACCGGTATGGGCCGTAAGCCGAAGCAATCCTATGCCTAAGGTGATATGATAATTGAATTTTTCACTGATGTTAAGGAGGTTGGTAGTATTGAAACGTACTAGCATGGAAGCGGTCATATTATTAACATCTTGTAAAAAACCGTAACGATCGCTTTTGTAGAAATGATATCCTAATAAATAACCGTAGGAAAAAACATTGGATATGCCGGATAAACGGGTGTATTCGGCACCAAACCGGTTGCCCCGGTGAAGGGAAACGGACAACATGAGTTTTTCATCACCCGGTCCGTCGAAGGATTGGGCATGTAATCGGCCGAATGAAAGGCTCGATAACAGCAGGAGAATCAATAGCGTTTTTTTCATAATCATATAGGGTTTTATCGGATTTATACTTTTTCCAAACGAAGTTCCATTAATTTGCCTTCCTTTTTGGGGTTATTATATTTTTCGATAATCATAATATAGCCTTTTTTGGCCGGCACCACATTTATTTTGCTTTTGCGATAATTGCCTTTGAGAACTCTTTCGGAGAATTTGTCTTCTTTTGTCAAGTATTTGATAA
>JAADEB010000027.1 GCA_013153655.1 Chlorobiota bacterium | reverse complement strand
AAAATTATTAATGCAAAAAAATAATAACTTATATCAACATCCATTTATCATCTTCCCTTTCCCGCCGATTTAGTATTTTTGATAAGAACCAAAAAAATCAGCCATATGTATCCGGAAAAATTCAAATCCCATCTCCAAAAGACCCTCCGCGAGATCGACGAAGCCGGTCTCTTCAAACGCGAACGCATCATCACCTCGCCCCAAGGCGCCGAAATCACCCTCGACGACGGCCGCAAGGTCCTGAACTTCTGTGCCAACAATTATCTCGGTCTGGCCAATGACCGCCAAGTGAAAACCGCCGCCATCGAAACCATGGAACTGCGCGGCTACGGTATGGCCTCCGTACGCTTCATATGCGGCACCCAAGATATCCACAAGGAATTGGAACAAACCATCGCCGAATTCTACGGTACCGACGACGCCATACTTTACGCCGCCGCTTTCGATGCCAACGGAGGCGTGTTCGAACCCCTCTTCGGCCCCGACGACGCCATCATTTCCGACGAACTCAACCATGCTTCCATCATCGACGGCGTTCGACTCACCAAAACCGCCCGCTACCGCTTCAAAAACAACGATATGGCCGACCTGGAAGCCAAACTCCGCGAAGCCGATGCCAACGGCCACCGCTTCAAAATCATCGTTACCGACGGCGTGTTTTCCATGGACGGAATCGTAGCCCAATTGGACAAAATCTGTGACCTGGCCGACCGCTACGACGCCCTCGTCATGGTGGACGAATCCCATGCCACCGGCGTGCTCGGTAAAACCGGCCGCGGAACCGTGGAACTGAAAAACGTTATGGATCGCGTGGACATCATCACCGGCACCCTCGGAAAAGCCCTGGGCGGCGCCATGGGCGGCTACACCACCGGCCACAAGGAAATCATCGAAATGCTCCGCCAACGCTCGCGGCCTTACCTGTTCTCCAATTCCCTGGCTCCCCATATCGTCGGCGGTGCCCTCTCCGTTTTCCGGCGAATTATGAAGGATACGTCTCTCAAAGAAAAACTGGAACGCAACACCGAATATTTCAAAAAAGGCATGGAAAAACTCGGTTTCGATATTGGCCGCAGCGAATCGCCCATCATCCCCGTGATGATTTACGACGCCGCCCTTAGCCAAAAAATGGCCGACGAACTCCTGGACGAAGGCATCTATGTCATCGGCTTCTTCTACCCCGTGGTACCCAAAGGCAAGGCCCGCATCCGCGTCCAACTCTCCGCCGCACACGAAAAAGAACATCTGGACCGCGCCCTGGCCGCCTTCGAAAAAGTGGGCCGTCGCCACGGACTTATACCGTAAAGCGTTTTTGGTGATACAAAAACAATTAATAATTGCCACGGTTTTTCGGACCCGTGGCATTTTTTGTAAGGTTTATGAGGAAAAAATTTATATGCCCAAAATAACTATGTATTATTCTCACTGAAAAAACGTATTTTGTTCTCCAAAATGAGCCCGAAAAAAGATAATTATGATGTGGTAGTGGTGGGAAGCGGTGCCGGTGCCGGACCGGTAATATACACTTTGACCCGCGCAGGCCATAAGGTTTTGGTCCTGGAAAAAGGACCGTGGTACCGTACGCGCCATTTCCGGAAAGACGAACTGACGGCCACGCGTCGCAGCGTATATACCCCCGACCCGGCCAAGGAATTCCACAGCCTGGGCTATACGGACGAAAACGGGCGGATGGTGGAAGAAAGCACCTACGACAGCGGATGGGATTGGTGGAACGGCAATATGGTGGGCGGTTCGACCAACGTGATGAGCGGTTATTTTCAACGAATGAAACCGGTGGATTTTCGTTTGCTATCGGAATTCGGAGAAATTCCCGGCGCCGACATAATCGATTGGCCTATTAGCTATGATGAGTTGGAACCTTACTACGAAATGACCGAACGCCTGGTGGGTATTTCCGGACGTGTGGTATCACACCGGTTTGCCGAGCCGCGCTCCACCCCGGATTTTCCCTATCCGCCTTTGAAGGAAAATACGGTTTCTTCCCTCATCGATAAGGCGGCCGCACAAGTGGGATACGAAATCATTCCCACCCCGCGAGCCATTCTCTCGCGCAACGAAGGCCTTCGGCGCGCTTGTTATTATTCTAATTTCTGCGGAAGTTACGGTTGCGCATCCGATGCCAAGGGCAGTTCGCGCGTGTCGCTTATCCGGGAAGCCTTGAAAACGGGGAATTTGACTTTGATTACCGGCGCTCACGTTTATCACCTGGAATCCGACGGGCATCACCGCATCCGGAAAGCTTGGTACATGGACCCCGAAGGCAAAAAACACGCTGTGGAAGGACGCCTCTTTGTGGTGGCGGCCCAAGCGGTGGAAAGTGTGCGCCTACTATTGTTGAGCAAAAATCCGGAATATCCCGAAGGTATCGGAAACGGACGCGGATTGGTGGGTAAAAACATGGTATTTTCGGCCGGCGGAACAGGCAGTGGTGAGTTTCATCGCGACAAAACGGACCCGTCTTTATTCGAGCGTTTGATGGAACCGGGGCTGTTTGTCAACCGTTCCATGCATCATTTTTATGTGTACCGGGATCCCGAAACGGACAAGCCGGTCAAGGGCGGAACGGTGGATTTTTTATGGGAACATGCCAATCCCGTTCCCCGTGCATTACGACAAACATGGCAAGGGGGACGGCCGCTTTGGGGCACCGGCCTCAAACAAAAGGTTCATGACTATTTTACCGGCGTACGCCGTTTGAATGTGGAAATTTTTACCGATTGGATTCCGTATAAGGGTTCGTTCGTGAGCCTTTCGCGACGTTACAAGGATTTTAGGGGTTTTCCAGTAGCACGCATCGCCATCGACCCGCATCCCGGCAACATGAAACCCGCTCGCTTCCTGGCCGACCGGACCCGCGAAATTTTGGAAGCCATGGGTTTGCAAAACATCCGTTTCGACCTTTCGGCTTTTCCGCCGTCCAATCTTCAAGCCGGAGGCCTGCGTTTCGGACACGATCCGGCCGGCTCGGTACTGGATAAATACAACCGCGTGCATGAGGCGGACAATCTTTTTGTGACCGACGGAAGTTTTATGCCCACGGGCGGAAGTGTGCCTTTCACCTGGACCATTTATGCTAATAGTTTCCGTGTAGCTGATTATATTAAGAAGCAAGTTTTATAAGGAAACTTTCACGGTTTCCCAAGTTTCATCGCAAAATAAGCCGCCAAAAGGCCGGACGCATTGGCCAGCGTATCCATCATATCTCCCGAACGGTTTACGGGTAGGATTTCCTGCAAAATTTCCAAAGCGGAACCCAAAAGAAAAAGCAATACCACCGTGCGCCAACCGCCGTAACCGGCCAGGTTCCATACGGTGTAGAGCAAAAAATACATGAGGAAATGAACCAATTTATCCGATCCCTGCGCAGGATGTATGTGCAGGGGATAGAGACTAACGGCCACCAGCAAGACCGTGTAGAGCAGGGCGGCTCGAAAGTAAAATTTATTGTGCGATATAGGCCCGGTAGGCTTCACTGTCCATTAAATCGTCCAATTGCGAAGGATCTTTGATTTTGACCTTAACGATCCAACCTTCGCCGTAGGGGTCGGTATTGACGGTTTCGGGGGCGTCTTCGAGTTTTTCGTTGAATTCCAAGACCTCGGCCGTTACGGGCATAAACAGGTCGGAAACGGTTTTGACGGCTTCGATGGTGCCGAAAACTTCGTCTTTTTCCACCTCTTCGCCTACGGTATCCACTTCCACGTATACGATATCACCCAGTTCGTTTTGGGCGAAGTCGGTAATTCCCACCAGCGCCGTGTTGTCGTCGAGGATTTTGATCCATTCGTGTTCTTTGGAATATTTCAAATCGGAAGGAAAATTCATTTTTTTATGTTTTTACAGGCACAAATTTAAAGGAAAAAATCATAAAAAAAAGGGCCGGAAGGCAGCCGGGCGGGATAATGGATGAGAAAGCTTGAATGGCGGATGCAGGGCGGGTATCCTAAGCGGCTGTCCGCCGGGGCGGACAGCCGCAATGCGCCAGCGGGCGAAGTGGTATGCGCGGAGTCCTTGCCGAAGTTCCGGCCGCGGGAGGACGGCGGACAGAGGGGAGCCGGACTTCCGCGTAGCATGGGAAAGCCGGGGCAAGCGGCGGCATAAAGTGTTGGAAAGCGCCGGAAAGACCGGGCGCCGGACAAGAGCAAGGACGAGCACATATGAACGGAGCACGCGGTCAGCGGCCGAGCCAACCAAGGAGGGCGGGCCGTAAGGATACATGAGGCGGGCCGGCACGACCGACTATGGGTGGCCGGTGCGCTGAGGCGCCATAATGAATTTAATGGATTTGGGACTTAGGATTTGTGATTTGGGTGTTGGGATTTAGGATTTGGGATTTGGGATTTGGGTAGGATACAATTGAAGAGTTTAAAAGGACGGCATTGGATGGAGGTTAGGGAGGTGGGGAGCAAAAAAAATCGCCGGAACGGGTGTCCCGGCGAAACGGTCGGAATGATTCCGGGTTGTCAGCGGATTTTTTCCTTGGCGATGGCGCGGGCAATCACGATTTGTTGGATTTCGGAGGTGCCTTCGTAAATCTGGGTGATTTTGGCGTCGCGCATCATGCGTTCCACGTGATATTCGCGCACATAGCCGTAGCCGCCGTGGATTTGGACGGCTTCGGTGGTGACCCACATGGCCGTTTCGGCGGCGTAGTATTTGGCCATGGCACTGCTGAGGTTGTAGTCGTTGCCTTGGTCCTTGTCCCAGGCGGCTTTCCAAATGAGGTGGCGGGCCGCATCGATGCGGGTTTTCATGTCGGCCAGTTTGAAAGCGATGGCTTGATGGTGGATAATGGGTTTGCCGAAAGCTTCGCGTTCTTTGGCGTATTGGAGGGCGCGTTCGAAGGCGCCTTGGGCGATTCCCAGAGCTTGTGCGGCAATGCCGATACGGCCGCCGGCCAGGGTTTTCATGGCGAATTTGAAGCCGAATCCGTCTTCGCCGATGCGGTTTTCCTTGGGCACTTTTACGTCCTGGAAAATGAGGGAATGGGTGTCGGAACTGCGGATTCCCATTTTGTCTTCCTTGGGACCGATGGTGAAACCTTCCCAGCCTTTTTCCACGATGAAGGCATTGATGCCGCGATGGCCTTTTTCGGGATGGGTTTGGGCGATAACGAGAAACACATCGGCATGGCCGGCATTGGTAATCCAGTTTTTGACACCGTTGAGCAGGTAATAATCGCCATGGTCGATGGCGGTGGTGCGTTGGTGGGTGGCGTCGCTACCGGCTTCGGGTTCGCTGAGTGCGAAAGCGCCGAGTTGTTGGCCGGAGGCCAAAGGCACCAGGTATTTTTGTTTTTGTTCTTCGGTTCCGAAATGATCCAGTCCCCAAGTAACCAGGGAGTTGTTTACGCTCATGATTACCGCCGCGGAGGCGTCCACCTTGGCGATTTCCTCCATGGCAATCACGTAGGAAAGGGTGTCCATACCGCTACCGCCGTACTTTTCGGGCACCATCATACCCATAAATCCCAATTCACCCATCAGTTTTAGCTGGCGATCGGGAAATTTGGCATGAATATCGCGTTCGATGACATCGGGAAGGAGTTCGGCTTGGGCAAAGTCGCGCGCCGCTTCTTTTATCATTAAATGTTCTTCGGAGAGTGTAAAATCCATAGGCTTTTTTTTAACGTGCACCTAAAATAAAGAAATTTTTTTAATTTTCGTATGGGATTATTAGGTTTTCAGATGATTTGCATTATCTCCGGTTCTTATTAATTATACATGTTTTATATGTATTTTATAATAGTTTCTATAAAATATTTTGCTTTTCCGAAAAATATTGGTGTAACCAATACATTATCATTTATTTAAATAGTTTTTT
The DNA here is from genome assembly GCA_013153655.1 of Chlorobiota bacterium. Classification (GTDB taxonomy): domain Bacteria; phylum Bacteroidota; class Bacteroidia; order Flavobacteriales; family Flavobacteriaceae; genus JAADED01. Next base: position 4,169 of record JAADEB010000027.1, on the reverse strand, counting down.
TAAAAAGAAAATTAATTTTGGTTCCCTTGTCAAACGGCTTATTCGATGACATGGCGGGTTCGGGAATCCTATCCTTTGCGGAAAGGTGACAATTAACCGGCATGAATATAAGTTATGGATTATTTTTTTCGGATTTATTCCATTTAAAACAACTATTTTTGTCCACGGTATTGATTATTTACTAAAAATGAAGATAGGCACTTTGGATTTGGGAGATTTTCCCTTGTTTTTGGCACCCATGGAAGATGTGAGCGATCCGCCCTTCCGAAAATTGTGCCGAAAGCATGGTGCCGATATGGTGGTAACGGAATTTATCAGTACCGAAGGACTGATTCGTGATGCTTACAAATCGATTCAAAAATTGGATATTTATCCCGAAGAACGGCCGGTGGCCATTCAAATTTTCGGCCATAACCTGGAAAACATGTTAGCATCGTTGCGCCGCATTGAAGAAGCCGGTCCCGACGTCATCGACATCAATTACGGATGTCCGGTCAAGAAGGTGGTGAACAAGGGTGCCGGTGCCGCTTTTCTCAAAGATCCTGACCGCATGCAACGTTTCACGGCCGAAATTGTCCGCCATACGCATTTACCTGTAACGGTGAAGACGCGACTGGGTTGGGACGAAAACAGCATCAATATAACCGAAGTGGCCTTACGCATGCAAGAAGCCGGAGCAAAAGCCATTTTCATTCACGGACGCACCCGCAGCCAAATGTACGGCGGTCAAGCGGATTGGGAAGCCATCGCCCGCGTAAAGCAACATCCGGATTTGGAAATTCCCGTGGTGGCCAACGGAGACATCAATACGCCCGAACGCGCCGCCTTGATTCGCGACCAATACGGACTGGACGGGGCCATGATAGGACGTTGGGCCATAGGCAATCCCTGGATTTTCACTCAAATGAAACATTACCTGAAAACCGGGAAACACCTGCCGCCACCCTCTCTTCATGAAATCATCCATACCGTAAAGGATTATCTCAACGATGCCGTATCATGGAAAGGCGAACGTTTGGCCATTTTGGAAGCGCGACGTCATTATGCCAAATATTTTAAAGGGATTCCTCATTTCAAACCTTGGCGTATGGAGTTGGTTCATGCCGAAAGCAAAAACGAAGTATTCGAAATTCTGGACCGTCTGGCCCGAAGTATTAGGGATAATCGCTAATTTTCCGGAATAACATCATGCGGATGACTCTCGCGCATGCCGGCGGGTGTGATACGCACAAAACGGCCTTTTTGCCGCAAGGCTTCCACGGTGGGCGTTCCGCAATATCCCATACCGGCACGCAAACCGCCCATCAATTCGTAAAGCACTTCACCCGCTTTGCCCTTCACCGGCACCATGGCTTCGATGCCTTCGGGGACCAGTTTTTGCTTTTCGCGTCCGGATTGAAAATAACGGTCTTTACTTCCCCGCTCCATGGCGGTTCTCGAACCCATTCCCACATATGATTTGTAGCGTTTATTTCCCCGCATGACCATTTCTCCGGGTGCTTCGACAGTACCGGCCAAAAGACCTCCCAACATAACGGCATGGGCACCTGCGGCCAAAGCCTTGGTGATATCTCCGGCATAACGTATGCCCCCGTCGGCGATGAGGGATACGGATAAATTTTCCAAAGCTCCGGCCACCTCCATTACGGCCGAGATTTGTGGCACACCCACGCCGGCCACTATACGGGTGGTACAAATGGAGCCCGGCCCAACCCCCACCTTTACCACATCGGCTCCGGCTCCGGCCAAATCCACAGCCGCTTCGCCGGTGACAATATTTCCCGCCGCAGTATCCAATTCCGGATACCTATCCTTGATCCGCTTTACGGCATCCAATACCCCACGAGAATGACCATGTGCCGAATCCACCACCACCAAATCCACTCCGGCATCATACAAAGCCCGCAAACGTTCGTCCAAACCGGGACCGGCTCCCACTGCCGCCCCCACAAGCAAACGGCCTCCGGAGTCAAGAGCCGCGCGGGGGAATGCATCCGTATCGGGTGGATTTGATTTAAGCTTTCGTACTTCTTCCGCCTGCCGGAGAGGCGTCATATTTTTATGAATAATCCCCATACCGCCTTCCAAGGCTATGGCAATCGCCATTTCGGCTTCCGTGACCGTGTCCATGGCCGCCGAAAGAACGGGAATTTTGAGCAGGATGTTTTTCGTTAACCGGACGGACAAATCCGTTTCGGAAGGAAGCACTTCGGAGTAGTCCGGAACCAATAAAACATCATCGAAAGTGAGCGCGTGGTAAAGGATTTTTTCGTTTTTCATGGTTTTAAAAGCAATTATTTACGGTTTAATGGAGGAGCGGTTATTCCCATTCGATGGTGGCGGGAGGTTTGGAACTAATATCGTACAGCACACGATTGATGCCGGGCACTTCATTGATAATCCGCGACGAGACGGTTTCCAGCAATTCATAAGGCAAGCGCGACCAGGCGGCGGTCATATAATCGGTGGTGTCCACCGAACGCAGAACGGCCGTGTAGCCATAAGTGCGTTCATCACCCATAACACCCACACTCCGTACGGGAAGCAATACCACAAAAGCCTGACCCACGCGCCCGTACCACCCACGGCTTCGCAATTCATCCATAAAAATGGCATCGGCATGTTGAAGCATTTCCACCTTTTCGGGTGTTATTTCTCCGGGAATGCGTACCGCCAATCCGGGTCCGGGGAAAGGATGCCGGTTGATCAGTTCTTCGGGCATGCCCAACAAACGGCCCAAACGGCGAACTTCGTCCTTGAACATGTAACGCAAGGGTTCCAACAACCGCAAATGAAGTTTTTCGGGCAAACCGCCCACATTGTGGTGAGACTTGATGGTGGCCGTGGGACCTCCCTCCGCCTGCACCGATTCGATAACATCGGGGTAAATGGTGCCTTGGGCCAAAAAAGCGGCATCCGGAACGGAAGCGGCTTCGCGCTGAAAGACTTCCACGAATACCCGTCCGATGATTTTACGCTTTTGTTCGGGATCGGTAATGCCACGGAGTACTTGCATAAATTCGTTCCGTGCATCTACATACCGGATGTTCATATGAAAATGGCGGCCGTAGGTTTCCATTACTTGCCGGGCTTCGTCGAGGCGCAACAGTCCCGTGTCGACAAAAATATTGACCAGGCGGTCGCCGATGGCGCGATGAATCAACAAAGCGGCCACCGAGGAATCCACACCGCCGGAAAGCCCCAAAACGACTTTCCGGTTTCCCACGGTTCGCTTGATTTCGGATATGGCGGAATGAATAAAATTCCCGGGTTTCCAATTTTGGGGTGCCCGGCAAATTCGTTTTACGAAATTTTCCAAAATTTGCCCGCCGTGTTCGGTATGAGAAACTTCCGGATGAAACTGGACGGCATAGAGGCGGCGATGCCCGTTGCTCATGGCGGCGATGACACCGGGTGTACGACCCGCCACATCAAAACCGGGAGGAACGGATTCCACCGTGTCGAAATGGCTCATCCATACATTAAATTGTTCCGGAAGGCCGCGAAAAAGTTCCGAAGGACCGGTCACCCGGAAATGTTGCCGGCCGTATTCACCCGTTTGACCGGGCATCACGCGACCGCCCAATAAATAGGCCATGAGTTGCATGCCGTAGCAAATACCCAAAACGGGAATCCCCAGGTCGAAAATCTCTTTGGAAATATGACGTGCATTTGGTCCGTAGACGGATGAGGGTCCGCCCGAAAGGATAATGCCCGCGGGTTGGCGCAGGCGGATTTGTTCGATGGGGGTATGGTAGGGAAGTATTTCGGCAAAAGTGCCCGATTCACGTATGCGTCGTGCGATCAAGCGGATGTATTGGGAACCGAAATCAAGGATAAGTATGCCTCCTTGGCGGGGTTCGGATGATTGGCGTCGTTCCATTTACAAAAATAGGGATTTTTGTTAAATCGTTGAATCGGTTATTTCTGTTGAACCGTTAAATCGGGCAATCGTTTTTAGGACGGATGACCGAGGACCGATGACCGGTGCATTTTCGGGAAACGGGAAACGTGTTTTTTTGTTGAATAGTTGAAAAGTTGAAGAGTTGAATAGATATAGGATGGATGACGGATGACAGATGACCGGTGAGGTCATTGCGAACGAAACGAAGTGCCGCGTCCGCCTCAGGCGGAAAGCAATCTCCTTCTGTGGAACACGATTTATTCAA
>JAADEB010000076.1 GCA_013153655.1 Chlorobiota bacterium | reverse complement strand
CGCTCAAAATGCATGTGGCGCGAAAAGGCCTTTTCGACAGCTGGATGGACCGGCACAACAAGCTGGGCGGCCAACACAAAGTGCCGCGCCTCACTGCTGACAGGAGTTTTATGGAGGAGTTGCTAATAATGAATAATGAACAATGAAATAGTGAACAGTGAACAACTAACAACTAACAACTAACAACTGTTTTGAGTGAAGGAGTTAAGGAGTGAAAGAGTAAAGGAGTTTTTTTTTAATGAACAATAAAAAATGAATAGTGAGAGCAAAATCCAAACTCGAACAAAGGTTAAAAACTAACGGCTAAAAGCTCTCCCATAAAAACTATTCAACTTTTCAACAGAAATTATACATTTAACGGTTTAACAACATCCAAATCCTTCCCGAAGGGATCCCTATCCCATGGAGATCCTTATAGGATGGGAAAATCCCAAATCCTAAATTCGCTAATTTATGAAATGCGGATAACTATCGCCTAGCCTCTTCCAAACCCGAAAGGTCGTAGCCGCCGAAGCGTCGCAAATAATCTTCGATACGGGTACCGTAGGCATCGCGGGCCGAAACCTTGCCGTAGGAATGCAAATATTTTTTCACCGCTCCGGCACCGGCCAAATGGGCCGCAGCCAAAATACCCGATTCGGTAATCAGGATGCCATGGATGCGTTTTCCGGCATAACGACGGATTTCCTTGGCCAGGATTTTACGGTTGCGGGCCACGTAGCGGCGGAAAGCTTCTTCCTGCAACCGGGGATCTTTCAGAAAACGGCGTCCGTCAATGCGAAGTTCTTTCAAGGTGGTGCGTCCGAATTGGTATTTACCCATAAATCCCAGCGAATTGACCACATGATAGCGACCTCCGGATTCGTTGTAAGCCAAGGCTTCCTTGAAACCTACAAAATCTTTCCCCACAAAAGGCACCCGCACTTGCTCTTGGGCAAGACCGGCGGAATCCTCCAAGCGGGGATAAACGGCCGGTTTGGGTGCCGGACGATCCGGAACAAAAACCACCGGCATTTCCGACTCCGAACGCAAATCCTCATAGGCATAAGCCATGAGCATGAGCGCCATAACCGGAATGATATATTGAAACCATTTTTTCATATGCAAACTTTAACTTTTGGCGCGGCAAAGATACCAAAAATTATGCCAAACCAAAGCTAATTGACTGAATACCAAGAGATATCAATAAAACCGGTAGGAAAAGCCAACTGACAAAAAGGATTATTCTTCGGGAATTTCCAACTCCGGACGGTCCAAATAGCGCATTTCTTGACCGTTGAGTTCCAATTCGTTGGCTATTTTGTCAGTGGTGGGGCGTAAAAGGGCCATTAAAAATATCAGACCCAGTGTAATCCATTTCATCCATACATTACCCTCGATCATACCGACCATAATACCGAAAAGAATCAATCCTTCCAACATGGCCATACGCACCAAAAAGAGGGTTTGATAACGGGTGAGTTTCCCTCTTAAAGTTTTTTCGGAACGGACGGCGTCCAGCATTTTGCGTTGAAGGATGATAAAAGCCGGCGTTTCCACCGCTATAATAAACAGATAAATTTTCACCAAAAACGAAAAACCGGTTTGTAAGGACGGACGAAGAAAAACAAAAACAATGAGCCAAAACAAAATAGCGCCGGTCAAAATAGCGTAAAAAATCATATTAAGGGTGCGGAAATAGGCGGCATAATTCTTGATGGGTTTCGTTTGGGTCATGGCCGGAAAGTTTTAAACAAATTTAAAAAAAACGCTGCATGAAACAAAACAATATCCGACGCGGAAAATTCAGCCTGAAAAGTCTGCTGCTTCATTTGGCACTGGACCTGGTGGGCATGATATCGTTTAGTATTCCCGGCATCGGGGAATTTTCGGATGTGATTTGGGCGCCTTTGTCGGCTTATTTGCTTATGAAAATGTATCCCGGCACCATAGGAAAGGTAGCCGGGACCATTGAATTTTTGGAAGAAATGCTTCCGTTTACCGACTGGATACCCACCTTTACCATTACATATTTATATAATGTATGGGAAGGTACCCGAGCGCTAAACACTACTAATTCGTCCAAGCGGTAAAGGACCGTCTGGCGTGGTGCACTATCCGGAACGAAGCCGAATAGATTTTAAGGAATCGAATGCGCTCGTCGAGCGAGGCATAGCGAAACCGTTCAGATGAAACAAAGAGGTAGTTTTCGGGCATAAAACACGATTTTGAGGGTTTGTTCATAAATGGAAACGCCGGAACGGAAAAATTATTATAACGACCACCCTACTCCGGTTTGATGGCACAATTGAATCCGCCTGAGACGAACACGGCGATTTAACGGTTCCACGATTTAACAGAAATCATCGATTCCACGATTTAACGATTCCACGATTTAACGATTTAACAGATTGAAAACCAACCTATTCAACTTTTCAACTATTCAACTTTTCAACAGAAATTATCCGATTCCACGGTTCAACGGTTTAACGGTTTAACAAATCTATTCAACTTTTCAACTCTTCAACTGTTCAACAAAAATTATCGATTTAACGATTTAACGATTGCACGATTTAACAAAAATCAAATCATCCCCAACCGCCGTTTGCCTTCCTCGCTGATCATGCTCGTGTCCCAAGGCGGGTCGAAGGTGAGTTCCACGTCCACATCAAAATCCGGATATTTGGTCTTGATAATGTTCTTGACGCTGCTTACCAAGGCGTCGCTGAGCGGACAGGCCGGTGTGGACAGGGTCATTTCGATATATACGTGTTTCTTGCCGTCGTACACAATATTGTAAATAAGTCCCAAATTGATAATATCGATGCCGATTTCCGGGTCGATGACCTGTTTGAGCAATTCGTAAATATCGTCTTCCACCTTGCGGATTTCTTCCGGCGATGCGGCTTCTTCCTTCTTGTTTTCCTTGCCTTCTCCGCCGGCGGATTGCCCTTCGATGTCCACCCGTACTTTGAAATCCGGAAAATGCTTGGCCATTACTTCCTTGATCTTACGCACCGCTTCATCCAAAGAATGCCCCTTTACCAATGGTGCGATTTTGATGCCTAAATAATTCTTATCAACTTCTATCTCCTTGAAATCTACCCCTTTGACTTCATTTTTCAGGGTTTGGTATATTTCGTTTACGGTTAGTTTATTTTCGCTCATATTTATTTATTTTTATTCAATGGTTCCAATACGGGTTTGTGGAAAAACATTTTCAGCATATTAAAATTATAGGCCACGGCCACCACGGCCAACACCGCCAAACCCGCCATCAAAATTACATTATTTTTCAGAATTACGGCCAATACATACAGCAACAGAAATAACGCATACAAGCGGTACTGCCACAAGGCCAAGCGTGCATCGTACACCTCTTTGGGTAGCGGAATTTTGTATTTGCCCACGTAGGATTGATATCTTTCCAGCCAAATGATAAACGGAATGGTCTTGTAGGTCTGCCCGAGAATAATCATGTTGATAACTCCGAAAATCATACTGAATCCCAACAGCAGGCTCAACGTCATGGCCAAGGAACCGTAGGGATTTTCCTGCAACAACAAGGCCCAAGCCAATATCACCGGCACCAGCAGCAGAACAAACATAAGCATGGTGGGTTGCATACCTTCGTCCAGGATACGCTTAAAACGGTTGCGGTAGGCATCCCAAACGAATTTCAGGTAAAAGCCGATGCCTGCGGTTATCATAGCGCTCCCCAGGACGACAGCCGCCCGCGAAGGAAACCATATCCAGGAGGCCACCATTAAGGCCACACCGCCGTTGAGCAACAGAAACGAAGGCCACAAAGGCTTTTCGCTGTGCTTATGCGATACCAGAAACATGGGAACCAAAGTGGTGCCCACGCCGAAAATCATTTGCAGGAAAAAGCCTACCAAACCCATCAACACATGCAATTTCAAATGATAAAGGTTGCCGGCCTCATAATAATTGTACTTAAAGTTGAAAGCCATCAGCAAACCTTCGGTTTGGGTCATAAAAAGCCAAAAAATGGCCGCGATGATAAAATAGGATTTGATGTTTTTCAGCTGCGCCTCCCGGTAGGACATGGCGATATTGAACACAAACATAAACAGCGATACATACATAAACGAGGCCGCCCACAGCAAGGTGGTTTCCAGTTGGCCCGTCCAGAAAGCGTAGCCCATCAGGCCCACGCTGAGCGCCGTAAGCCAGAATGTGGCTTTGGCCAGCGGCTCACTGTACAGTTTGGATTCGAACACCACCGGCACCAGTTGATACAGCGAACCGTAGATGAGCATCATGGCCCAACCCAGCAAGTTCACGTGTACCACGGCCAGGATTTTGTTGTCGTAATAAGGTCCGAGCAAATGGGTGCGGCCGGCGATCATCAATACCACCGCCGTCAGGAAGGCCACCGCGCCGAACAGGAAGTGCGGCTTCACCACACTGATATCCGGCGCATTATGGGTATGCAATTTGGTCATAGGGTTTTATTTCTTGTAGATGATGAGTTGTACGTGTCCGGGTTCCGTGTTTTTCACGGCGATTTCCATGTTTCGTTTTTCCAGTTCCGGAAGCAGGTATTGCGGGATGCGTTCGTGGTCCACCAGCAAGGCTTCGTCTTCTCCCAACCGGCTCAATGCTTCCAGAATGTTCATCATGGGTTGCGGCATTTCAAGCCCGCGCACGTCGATATGCCCGAGGCGTCCTTCGTATTGGCGGCGTTTTTCGTCGAACACCTCTTGGCCGTGGACGCTCACCCGTATGGGATCAGCCGCCGTTTGCGGCGTTTGCTTGTCCGCCGAAGGCATGCCCAGAAAACTTTTCAGTTTTTGCCAAAAACCTTTTTTAGGCAAGGGTTTGAAGAAAAAGGTGTGTACGGTTCCGTCCTTGTCGCAGCGGGTGCAATGTTCGAATCCGTCGCGCGAAAACAGTTCGATGAGCGGAAACGGTTCAAAGTCCAGCAACACTTCCAAAGCTTCGTCTTCGGCCAGGCGGTCCAATTCCTTTTTGAGCGTCATAAAAGGATCCTCGCCTTCGGCCAGCATGGGACGCACGTCCACGGTGCGAATACGGTAGCGTTGAAGCAAGTCGCATTTTTTCGGGATAACGTCCACTTGTTCTTCCGGATCCAGCTCCACTTCATAGCCCGCTTCGGCCAGGCGGCGCAGAAAAGCGTTGGGTGTAATGCCACCGATACGTGCCGCATCTTTTACGGTAACGCGCGGCGCGATATTGCGTCGAAAAAACGGATTGGACAACTTGCGAAACACCGGCGAAATGGAAACAATCAGGTCCAGCATACCTTCGTCTTCCTTCAACAACCGGCTGATTTTGGTGTCCTTATTAATCTTCATTATTTAGAATCAATCTAATTTGCGAGCAAATTTACATTTTTTTTCCAAATCAATAATGTTAATTTGAATGAATCTCGGCAACTTATATTTTCATTTTTTTAAATGCAAGCGATATATTAATACAGAAAGTATCAAGAAAATAGTGATTTAGATCAAGCGGCTTGTTCGTAAAATTTTATATATTTGAGTACAGATTAACTTTTAGGCTTGAAAGATATGAGAAAATCATTTTTAATTTTTGTTTTTGTTAGCATTCTAACTTATAAAGTTTCATATTCACAAGTTGCTATAAATAATAACGGAGCTGCACCTGACGGTTCAGCCATGCTTGATGTACAAAGCACGGAGAAAGGTATATTAATTCCACGAATGGATGATCAAACCATGCAGGATATTCCTTCTCCGGCCACGGGTTTGCTGGTATTTAACACGACGTCAAATGCCTTTTATTATTTTAATGGTACGGAATGGATTAATGTGGGTAGTTCGGGGCAAGACAACGACTGGAAAGTGGAAGGAGATAACATGTACAGTCTTGTAAGCGGCAATGTGGGAGTGGCTACCCAAACACCGGAATTCCCTTTGGATGTCAACGGTGCATTACGTCATGGCAATGAGCTTTATATATATAGCGAATCCTCGGGAGGCAGTCATGTGTGGGCAAGTTTTAACAGTCCGAACGATTACGGCGACAATGTTGTTTTAGGTGCCGGAGGGACATTTATTATAGGTTCGGGCGAATTTCCCTATTATACCCGCCAAAATGTAGACATGACGAACGGTCATGAAACCTTTTACATTGGTTCGGATTACGATATGCGTCTTTACACGCATATGCAAGGTGGTTGGGATAACAGGATTGAATCATTGATGATGGCAGCGGATAATACTTGGTCCATTAGTCCGACGACCATATATTTTCACGACACACTTCGCGGCAATCATAAAGTACGTTTCCTTACACGCACCGCATATCATAACGGATACGGAGTTTCCATTAATCCCGGAGAAGGACTTGTCCTGGGGGGAGGCGAATCCGCCAATCGCTTGGCGGCCAATGTGGACCTCTCTTCCACCGAAATTCTATATCTAACCTCCGATCAAAGCGGTACGTCCCAGGCCATAAAATTCATCACTTCATTACAAAGCAGCTGGGATGATCGTGTGGAAGCGCTTACCATTACCGGAGAAGGAAAAATAGGGATAGGTACCAATTCTCCCTCCGGACATGTACAAATCGCCGGCACGAGTAACGATGCAGGACCCAACGACACAGGCAATCCCGGCGCCGATCTGGTAATCGGACCTATCGGCGGCACACATATGGAGTTTGATACTAATGAAATCCATGCCATGAACGGCACCAACGGTTCCACTCTATATATCAATGCCGACGGCGGAGATATTTCCTTTGGAGAACATCTGGATGCCGATGCCGACGATAGGGTCAATATTAAAAATATTTTCCGTTTGGTCCCCCGAAAAGCCCCTTCCTCTCCACAGGAAGGTGATATCTATTACGATAGCGATACCCACAAGCTCAGGGTTTTCGACGGTACGGATTGGCACGACTTATGGTAATACCCCTGAATTCTTTTCTGTCGTTTATGAAAGTTACTTCTGAAATTTCTAAATCGGGGGACATAAAGTTTTAGCATGGAAGATTTTTCTCCGATAAAATTCGGAGACAAAAATTTTGCTATCATAACAAAAAATTTTATCCCTGCAACTCCGCAATCTCCTCGTATTTTTAATATTCATTCATGCTTCTAAAAAATAAATAGAAGACCGGTTTTCCACAGAAATTTGTGAAAAAAAAATGGACACGTTATGTTGCCGCGACCACAAAACGGACTAACTTTATTTTCCCGTTAAAGCCCCCTTTCGGAACCGGGTTTTTCGGGTTAAATCCATTCGGTTTCACCTTATTAAAAATATTTAGACCTATGACGAAAAAAACGTTGGACAAAAAACGCATCTACTCCTACGACGAAGTGGAGAAAGCCACCCTGGATTATTTCGGTGGCGACGAACTGGCCACCCGTATATGGATGTCCAAGTATGCCTTGAAGGACGAGGACGACAACTTCCTGGAACTTACCCCGGCCGATATGCATCGCCGCATGGCACGGGAATTCGCCCGTATGGAAGACAAATACGAAGTCAAAGACCGAAGAGCCTTGGAAGGCTTGTCGGAGTACGGACGTACTCGTGAAAAACTCACCGAAGACAAAATTTTCTCCTTCTTCGACAAGTTCAAATACGTCATTCCCCAAGGAAGTATCATGTTCGGTTTGGGTAACCGCGAGGTGATTGCCTCGTTGTCCAACTGTGTGGTCATTCCGGCGCCCTACGATTCCTACGGTGGCATCATGTACACCGACCAACAGGCCGCCCAGCTCTTCAAACGACGCTGCGGCGTGGGATTCGACCTTTCCAAACTGCGACCTAAAAACTATAAGGTACGCAATGCCGCCCGCACCACCACCGGCGCCGTGTCGTTTATGCACCGCTTTTCCTTCACCACACGCGAAGTGGCCCAAAACGGCCGCCGCGGCGCTCTGATGCTCACTATGGACATCGCCCATCCCGACATCGAAGACTTCGTCACCGTCAAACAAGACCTGACCAAAGTAACCGGCGCCAACATTTCCGTTCGCCTGTCCGACGAATTTATGCAAGCCGTGGTGGACGGCAAAAAATACACCCACCGCTGGCCCATCGATGCCGACAAGCCTAAAAGCACTAAGGTAAGCGATGCCCGTGAACTTTGGAACCTCATCGTTAAGTCGGCGCATAATACGGCCGAACCCGGCCTGATTTTCTGGGACCGCCAGCATAAATATTCCACGTCCAGCGTTTATCCCGGATTCGAAAACGAAAGCACCAACCCGTGTAGCGAAATCGCCATGCAAGGCGGAGATTCCTGTCGCCTCATTGCCATGAACCTCTATCATTTCGTCAAAAATCCGTTTACGGACAAAGCCGAATTCGATCACGAAAAATTCTACCGGACCGTTTACGAAACCCAGCGCCTCATGGACGACCTGGTGGACCTGGAACTGGAAAGCATCGAACGTATCCTGGCCAAAATCGATGCCGACCCCGAACCCGAACACATCAAACGCGTGGAACGCGAAACCTGGGAAATGCTCTACGAAGCCGGTAAGAAAGGACGCCGAACGGGTCTCGGCTTTACGGCCCTGGCCGACACGGTGGCCGCCATGGGTCTGAAATTCGATTCCGACGAAGCCCTCCGCTTTGTGGAAGAACTCATGCGCACCAAACTCCGCGCCGAATTCGACAGCAGCGTGGACATGGCCATCGAACGCGGTAAATTCGAAGACTTTAATCCCGAAATCGAAAACACGTCGGAATTCGTCCAAATGATGCAAAAGGAATTCCCCGAACTCTACGAGCGCATGATGAAACACGGCCGCCGCAACATTTCCATCAGCACCGTGGCGCCCACGGGAAGCCTCAGCATCCTGGCCCAAACCTCGTCGGGAATCGAACCCGTGTTTATGCTTTCCTACAAACGCCGCCGTAAGGTCAATCCCAACGATCCCAACGTCAAGGTGGACTTTGTAGATGACAACGGCGACGCCTTCGAAGAATTTACCGTCTATCACCCGCGCCTGAAAGACTGGATGGAAATCACCGGTAAGGACAACATCGAAGAATCGCCCTACGCCGGCGCCACCGCCCCCGAAATCGATTGGCGCAAACGCGTGGAAATGCAAGCCGTGGTCCAAAAATACGTCACCCATTCCATCAGCTCCACCATCAACCTGCCTTCGGATGTGTCCGTGGAGAAAGTGAGCGATATCTATATCGAATCCTGGAAAAAGGGTCTGAAAGGCATCACCGTGTATCGTGACGGATCGCGCAGCGGCGTGCTCATTGCCGACGACAAGAAAAACGACAACAAAGAAGGCGGCGCCAAAATCGCCACCCAAAACCTGGAAATCAACCTCTTCCCCAAACACCGCCCCAAAGTGCTGGAAGCCGACGTGATTCGCTTCTACAACCAGCAGGAAGAATGGCTGGCCGTGGTGGGTCTTATCGACGGTAAACCTTACGAAATCTTTACGGGTAAAATGGAAGACGTGTTCCACCTGCCCGAATATGTGGAAAAAGGCTGGGTGATCAAAAACCGCGACGAAAACGGCAAATCCCGTTACGATTTCCAATTTATCGACAAACACGGCTACCGTATCACCATCGAAGGCCTTTCGCGTTCGTTCAACCCGGAATTCTGGAACTATGCCAAGCTGATTTCCGGCGTGATGCGCCACGGTATGCCCATCCACGAAGTGGTCAAATTGGTGGAAGGCCTCAACCTGAAAGACGATTTTATCAACACATGGAAAAACGGTGTGGCCCGCGCCCTCAAACGCTACATCCCCGACGGAACGGCACCCAAGGACAAAAAATGTCCCCAATGCGGCGATCCCGAAGGCTTGGTGTACGAAGAAGGCTGCCTGGTGTGCAAAAGCTGCGGATACAGCAAATGCGGATAATCCACCGGTTACTTTCCCTTAGCATATAACCACCTCTTAACGGGGTGGTTTTTTATTAAATAATTGAATTAAGCGCTTTATTAATACAACTGCGCTATTGTAAAATAAGTGATTTTTTATTTATGTTCTTTTGTCTTGATACAAAAGAACCAAAAAATCAAGGCTGATACTAA